>JAYUBJ010000247.1:0-6586 GCA_043740915.1 Verrucomicrobiota bacterium | reverse complement strand
CGTGTTGGATGATGCCCGGTGCCACGCGGTTCAGGCAGACGAAGCAAAGGCCGCCCAATATTTTTTCCGCACCGAAGAGGAGGGCGAGTTGCGCCTCGTTGCCGAGGCCGTTTTGCAGGGTGAGGAGGGCGGTCTGCGGCCCGACGAGCGGCGGCAGCAGCCGGGCGAACTGATCGTTGGCGGTGGTCTTGAGGCCGATCAAAACCAGGTCGGAAGGGCCGATCTCCTCCGGCGCACGCGCGCAGTTCGGGTGGACCAGAAAATCCCCGGCGGCGCTCCTGATCTCGACTCCCTGTTGGCGCACGGCGGCGTAATCGCTGCGCAAAAGGAAGTGGATCTCCTGTCCGGCGCGGCACAGCCGGGCACCGTAATAGCTGCCCAGCGCGCCGCAACCCACCACGGCAATTTTCATGAGGGCAAAGGTCGCATGCGAACGCGCGGTGGATGGTCAGTTCGGCGCCGGTCCGGCCGGCCGGAGCAACAAAAAAGGCACTCTGAAAAATCAGAGTGCCCGGGGGAGAGTGACGGACTATTTGACGCCGAGGATGGCGTCCTTCGCGGCTTTGGCCACGCGGAACTTGACGACGCGCTTGGCGGGAATTTTGATTTCCGCGCCCGTGGCGGGGTTGCGGCCCATGCGTGCCTTGCGGTTGACGAGCACCAACTTGCCGAGACCCGGCAGGGTGAAGGTGTTCTTGGCGTTCTTGTAGGCCAGCTCGGCAACGTGCTCGAGAATTTCACCGGCCTGCTTTTTCGTGATGCCCGCTTTTTCAGCGATGGCGGCTGCGATTTGCGATTTAGAGAGTGCTTTTGCCATATTTATTTGTTGTTTGTTGGTTTGGTTCCGTCTTGCGACTTGCGCGTATTAAAGCGATTCAGAACGGGCGTGCAAGGACAAAATCATAATAATATCCGCGCGGGAAAATGCGATGCGACCGCGCCAAATCGAGCGCAGACTTGACTTGAATCCATTATTCGCCACCATCCGACCCGTGGCCAGCCTGTTCACCATCCAAAGCGAATTTCGCTATGAGATCGTCCGCAAGATTTTCGAGGGCGGCATGGGCGTCGTCTACGAGGCCGAGCAGCACGGCGCGCGGGACTTCATCAAGCGCATCGCCATCAAGGTCGTCCGCCAGAGCTACGCCAGCCAGAAGATGTTCATCGAGAATTTCGTCGGCGAAGCCAAGCTGGTCGCCGACTTGATCCACACGAACATCGTCCAGACCTACCATCTCGGCGAGGAACGCGGCACCTACTTCATCTCGATGGAGCTGATCCGGGGGGTCAACCTGGAGCAGTTCATGCAGCAACTCGAGGACAAGCGGCGCAAACTTCCCCGCGACCTCGCGGTCTTCATCGCCAGCCGGATCGCCCGCGGACTCGCTTACGCCCATGCCAAAACCGACCGGGACGGCAAAACACTCGGCATTGTCCACCGGGATGTGAACCTGAAGAACATCATGATTGCCTTCGAGGGCGATGTGAAGTTGACCGACTTCGGCATCGCGAAGGCGCGTGGTTTTTTGTCGGACCAGGAGGGCGAAGTGGTGGCGGGCAAGGCCGATTACATGAGCCCGGAGCAGGCCAATTTTCAGATCACCGACAAGCGTTCGGACCTGTTTTCCGTGGGCATCGTGCTCCTGCACATGATGCTGGGCCACAATCCGTTCAAGGGCTCGAACGTCGAGGAGTCGCGCCAACGGGTGATGACCATGCCGCTGCCCGATTTTCGCGACCTGGATTCGCGCATCGATGATCCCCTCAATGTTATCCTGCTCCGCGCCATCAACCGCGAGTTGACGCAGCGCTACCAGACGGCCGACGAACTGCTGGGCGATCTGGAGCATTACATTTACGACCAGGGCTACGGCCCCACCAATGAAACGCTGGGCCGGTTCATCCGTGAACTTTTCGGTCAAAACGATCCGCAACCCGTGGACCATTCCAAAGGCAATACCGTCGTGCTCGACCGCTCGGCGCGCCGGACCTCCCGCAATTCGTAGCCCATGAAGCGTCCCGCCGCCTCTCCCCAGGTCCGGCTTGGCTTGGTGCAAACCCGCTGTTCCGCGAACCCGGCCGAGAACCTGAAAAAAACCCTCGCGGCCGTCGAACGCGCTGCCCGGTCCGGCGCCCAAATCATCTCCACCCAGGAACTGTTCCGCTCGCAATATTTTTGCCAGAGCGAAAACCACGATTATTTCAAACTGGCCGAGCGGATCCCTGGGCCCAGCACCGCCGCCTTTCAAAAACTCGCCAAGAAACACCAAGTGGTCCTCATCGTGTCGCTGTTCGAAAAGCGCGCTTCCGGACTCTACCACAACACCGCCGCGATCATTGACGCCGACGGTTCGTTGCTGGGCATCTACCGGAAGATGCACATTCCGGACGATCCGCTGTTTTACGAGAAGTTTTATTTTACGCCCGGCGACCTCGGCTTTCGCGCCTGGCAGACGCGCTACGCCAAGATCGGCGTGCTGATCTGCTGGGACCAATGGTATCCCGAAGCCGCGCGGCTTACCGCCATGAGGGGCGCGGAAATTATTTTCTATCCCACCGCCATCGGCTGGCATCCCAGTGAGAAAAGGGAATACGGCGCCAACCAATTCAGCGCCTGGGAAACGATCCAGCGCGCGCACGCCGTCGCCAACGGCTGCTATGTCGCCGTCACCAACCGCATCGGACTCGAGCAACCCGTGGGCGGCGATGGCATTGAGTTCTGGGGTCAGAGTTTTGTGGCGGGCACGAGCGGCCAGATCCTCGCGAAAGCCAGCGCCGACCAGGAGGAGAATTTGATCGTGCCCATTGATCTCCGGAAAGTGGACGTGACCCGCACGCACTGGCCGTTCCTGCGCGATCGGCGGATCGATGCGTATGGCGATTTGACCAAACGGTTGAGTGATTAACCTCGCTCCCTACCGCGGCCGCCTCGCGCCTTCGCCGACGGGCTACCTTCATCTCGGCCACGCACGGACGTTCTGGGTCGCGCAAGAACGCGCGCGGGCGCACGGCGGCACGCTGGTGTTGCGCAATGAGGACTTGGATTCCACCCGCTACCACATGCAGTTCGTCGAGGCGATGTTGGAGGACTTGCGCTGGTTTGGTTTTGCCTGGCAGGAAGGCCCGGATTGCGGCGGTCCGTTCGGGCCGTACCACCAGAGTGAGCGGATGAATTTCTACCGCGCCGCATTGGAACTGTTGCGTGCCGGCGGTTTCATCTATCCCTGCACCTGTTCGCGGAAAGACATCCAATCCGCCGCCCGCGCTCCGCACGCCGAGGACGATGACGAGCCGGTGTATCCCGGTACTTGTCGTCAGAATCGCCAATCCGAAATCGTAAATCGTAAATTTTCGTGGCGTTTCCGCGTGCCCGACGGCGAAGCCATTTCCTTTGTGGATGGCCATTTCGGCCCACAGCAATTCGTCGCGGGAAAAGATTTCGGCGACTTCATCGTCTGGCGGCGCGATGATGTTCCGGCCTATCAACTGGTGTGCGCTGCGGATGATGCGGCCATGCGCATCACCGAGGTCGTGCGCGGCGCGGATTTGCTCAAGTCCACGGCGCGGCAACTCCTGCTCTATCGTGCGCTCGGTTTGCGCGCGCCGGAGTTCTATCATTGTCCGTTGATGAAGGATGAGGCCGGCGTGCGTCTTGCCAAGCGACATGACGCGCTCAGCCTCCGCGCCCTGCGCGAGCAGGGAAAATCGCCGGAGGATTTGCGCTGTACGTGGCCAACGTAGGACAGTGCTTCCAGCCTGTCTCCGGCTTTCCTTCCCGAATGGAGACCGGCACACCCCGCTCATTCTCTACACTTGTAAAAATTATCGCTTGCATTATTTACAACTGTAGAGAATAGTCCATTCCTCATGCCCAAGCCAGAAATTGAACTAACCGGGTCCGAGTGGACGGTCATCAAGGCCGTGTGGGAGAGCGAGCCGTGCGCCACACCCGCCGTCCAGGAAAAACTTTACCGCCAGACGAAGTGGACTTACTCCACCGTCCGCACACTCATGGACCGCATGGTGGCGAAGGGACTGCTCACCGCCGTCAAGACCGGCAAGCTCACGCTCTACCGCACCGCCGTCACCCGCGCGCAGGCGCAGCGCGGCGAACTGCTCTATGCCCTCAAGCACGCCTTCAACGGCGCGCTCACGCCGATGGTGCAATGCCTCCTCGACACCCGGAGCGTCTCGCCCGACGAACTCGTTCAACTCAAGCAACTCATCGCCAAGCATGAAAAATCACGCGGCAAGACTGGGAGGACATCATGAACACATTTTTGCACTGGCTCACGTCGCCGGAATGGACGCAAACGGTGAAGGCGCTGTTGCACACGCTCTGGCAGAGCGCAGCCGTCGCCGGCGCGCTGGGGCTATTGCTGCGGCGGGTGGCCGATCCTGTGCGCCGCTACCGTTACGCGCTCGGTGCGCTCGCGGTGGTGTTGCTTGCGGGACTGCTGACTTGGGCGTGGCTGAACCAACCTGATTCCTCACTGAAAAATGTCGCAGCCAATGCTCCCGCCGTCGCGTCGGTAAAGCCTGAGGTAGGGGATAACCTGCCCGCCGCCGTCGTCTCCGTAATGCTCTCTGAAGGCAAACCCGCTTCCGCCATCTGGACGGCGTGGCTCGCGCTGGTGTGGCTGGGCGGCGCGGTGTTGATGCTGGGGCGCGCGGGCTGGCAGGTCGCGGGCGCGGAACGCCTGCGCCGCGCGACGCGTCCACTCGACGATCCTCGCGTGGCGCAACTGCTCGCCGAGGCGCAGCGCGCGGTGCGGCTCACGCGCAAGGTGCGGGTCGCCGTCACCGACAAACTCACCTCACCCGCCGTTGTGGGTGTGCTGGTGCCCACGCTGATTTTGCCGCTGTCGCTCCTCACCACCCTGACACCGGAGCAATTGCAGTTCGTGTTGTTGCACGAGTTGGCGCATATCCGGCGCGGGGATTATTTTGCAAACTTGTTCCAGTTGTTCGTCGAGGCGCTGCTGTTCTTCAACCCGGCGGTGTGGTGGATCAGCCAGCAGGTGCGGCGCGAACGCGAAGCGTGCTGTGACGCGCTGGCCATCGAGTTGAGCGGCGCGCCGGTGGACTACGCGAAGACGCTCGTGTGCGTGGCGGAAAATAGTTTGTCACACGCGCCCGCCGCCGCGCCCGCGTTTGGTGACGAACGCGAGCCGTCGTCGCTCGCCGACCGCGTGCAGCGTCTGCTCGTTCCTGGCTATCGTCCTTCGCTGCGATTGACTTGGCGTGCCATGCTGGCGGCGGTGGTTGTCAGCAGTGCACTGTTGTTCTTCTCTGCCGTGGGTGCGCGGAATGTCGTGGGCGCAGTGGCGGTGGGTAAATCTATTGCGGAAAGCAAAAGGCGAGTGCCAGAGCAGGGGGATGATCTCCTCAATAATCAATTATTAGAGACGCGTTTGTACAAGGTTGACTCAAAGGTGTTTGAAAAGAACTTGCGCAATCGCACCGCTACTCGCAGCACCAACTCAGTGGATATTCCCAAGGCGTTAAAGAAAGTTTTTGCCGACGCGGGCGTGGTGTTCGTGCCACCGAAAGCGATTTTGTTTGATGAAAAGAAAAGTGAACTATCCATTAGCACCTCTTCTGAAGATTGGACCAAAGTGGATTTATTGATTGGCGAATTGAACCCTGAGTCTCCGCAGGTGCGGATTGAGGCCAGGTTTTTGGAGTTGCCCGCCGAATCGCTGGTGGGGTTGGCGATATTGGCGCCAAATCGGACAAACGGCACGAGCAGGATTCTCAAGGCGAAGGACGCAAAGGCGTTGATGAGCAAGTTAGAACACTTGGAAGGCGTCGACATGTTGGCTTCGCCCAAGTTGGCTTCGCCCAAGATGATTACTCTCAGTGGTTCGCATGCGCAGGTTTCAATCACGCATATGCAGACGATCGTGACCGGCGTGAAACCAGTCGTCACGAACGGCGTGACGAGCCAAGTCCCGCAGACAGAAGCGATGCAATTCGGGCTGATGCTGGATTTGGTGGCGGTCGCGTTGCCGGATGGATTCACGCTCCGGCTGACCGCCAAGCCCTCGGTGAAGGCATTTCTTGGCTACGAGAAGATCAAGCCAGGCGATACCCCGAAGCCAATAATCCGCGAACTCAAGTCCGATGTGACCACGGATATTCGCGATGGTGACACGCTGGTGCTTGGCGGGATGCCGTCGGAGGACAGTGTGCGGTCGAAAGATAAGACTCTGGGGCTGGGCAACCTTTTCCGGAGCGAATCCACCAAGAAGGTGAACAAGCAGTTGCTGGTCTTGGTGACGCCGAGGCTGGTGGACGAGACGGGCAAGCCGGTGAATTCGGACGAAGAGCTTTCCAAGTAGGACAGCGCTTCCAGCCTGTCTCTGACTTTCCTTTTCAAATGGAGACCGGCGCGACGCCGGTCCTACGTTACATGTGCGCGATCATGTTGTCGCCGAACTCGGAGCACTTGATCTGCGTGGCGCCTTCCATCTGTCGCGCGAAATCGTAGGTGACGCGCTTGCTCGCAATCGCCCCGTTGAGGCCCTTGATGATGAGATCCGCGGCCTCGATCCAGCCCAAGTGCCGCAGCATCATTTCGCCG
>JAYUBJ010000246.1:0-6590 GCA_043740915.1 Verrucomicrobiota bacterium | reverse complement strand
GGCGGAGTTTGCCGGGCACAGCTACGGCTTCCGACCGGGGCGCGGGGCCAAGGACGCGCTGCGGCGCGTGGACACGCGGCTCAAGGCGGGCCACGTCTGGGTGGTGGACGCCGACCTGAAAAGCTACTTCGACACGATCCCGCACGAGCGGCTGCTGGCGCTGGTGAAACAACGCGTGGCCGACGGACGGGTGCTGGCGCTGGTGGAAAGTTTCCTCCGTGCCGGCGTGCTGGAGGAAGCCAAGGGTTGGCAACCCACCGAGTGTGGCACGCCCCAAGGCGGGGTGATCAGTCCGCTGCTGGCGAACCTGTACCTCGACCCGTTGGACCAGCAGATGGCCCAGGCGGGTTGGGCGATGGTGCGTTACGCAGATGACTTCGTGATCCTGTGCCGCAGCGAAGCCGAGGCGCAAGCCGCCTTGGCGACGGTGAAGGTAGGGGTGAGCGAAGCGGGGCTGACCCTGCATCCTGAAAAGACACGCGTGGTGGACGCGAGCCAACCCGGAGGCTTTGACTTCCTTGAGTATCACTTCGAGCGGGGCATGAGATGGCCACGGGAGAAGAGCCTGATGAGGTTGAAGGAACGGGTGCGTGCGAAGACCTCGCGACTGGACGGGCGGAACCTGACGGAGATCATGGGCGACGTGAACCGGACGCGGCGCGGGTGGCATGGATATTTCCAGCACAGCAAAGCCAACGTGTTTACGGAGGTCGATGGTTACGTGAGGCGACGGTTACGGAGTTTGCTGCAATGGCGGTTGGATGGAGTGGGCAAAGGGATTGGAGCCACCCATCAACGCTGGCCGAATGAATGGTTTGCACGCCATGGACTGCTGAGCTTGAAAGCCGCCCATGAGTGTACACGGATAATCGTAGCCTTACGAACCCACTGACTGGAGAGCCGGATGCGGGAGACCCGCCTGTCCGGTTCGGAGGGAGGGGCAAGGTTCAAACCCTTGTCCCTACCCCTATCGGTTCAGCCACACGCTTCGTGGTTTTTCACGCACCATGGATTCTTCCGGACTCCCTTGCAAGAAACTGAGCCGCGCCCTGCGGCGTCTCCACTTCATGTTCGTACTCGCGCTTTTAGCGCCGCCAGTACACACTTCCGCGCCATGAATAACGAGATTTCCGACACGCACCAGAAGGCCCTGCAGATAAATCTGGATCCGAGCAAATATGGAACGTTCGCCGAAATCGGCGCGGGCCAGGAGGTGGCGCGCTGGTTCTTCCGCGTCGGCGGCGCGGCCGGCACCATTGCCAAAACCATCTCCGCGTACGACATGACCGTCAGCGACGCCATCTACGGCCATGCCGAACGGTATGTCAGCCGCCAGCGCTTGCAGACCATGCTCGACCACGAGTTCGGGCTGCTGTGTGAACGCCTGAATGAGAAGCGCGGAGCGAACACCCGCTTTTTTGTTTTCGCCGACACCGTCACGGCGCGGAGCTACAAGCGCGCGGATGAATGCCACGGCTGGCTCGGGGTGCGCTTCCAACCCCAACCGCAGGCGCCGCCGTCCGACATCATCATTCATGTCCGCATGCTGGACAAAGAAAACCTCCAGCAGCAGGAGGCCCTCGGCATCGTGGGCGTCAACCTGATTCATGGCGCGGTTTATTTGCATGAAAATCCCGCCAGCCTGATTGACGCGCTGCTCGACAACCTGACCCCCGAGCGCGTGGAAGTGGACATGATCAAGTTCTCCGGCCCCGCGTTCGCCGCCACCGACAACCGCCTCATGGCGCTCCAACTCGTGCAGAAGGGCCTGACCCGGGCCGCGATGTTCACGGCGAACGGCGAGGTCGTCCAACCCGCCGACGTGCTTTACAAAAAGTGCATCATTGTGGAACGCGGCAGCTTCCGCCCGGTCACCAATGTCACCATCGACATGCTCGAATGCGCGCAGGCATTGTTCGTGCAGGAGCCGAAGGTGCAGGGGGAGGAAGTCCTCGTGCTCATGGAGATGACCCTCAAAAACCTGATTGACGGCGACAAGATCGACCACCAGGATTTTCTGGCGCGCGTGGACATTCTCTGCGCCCTGGGCAAGACGGTGCTCATCTCGAACTACGGCGAATACCATCGCCTCGCGGCCTACCTGTTCCACTTCACGAAAAAGATGATCGGCATTGCGATGGGCGTCCCCAGCCTGCGCGAGTTGTTTGACGAAAAATATTACACCGACCTCGAGGGTGGCATTTTGGAATCCTTCGGCCGGCTGTTCAAAAACGATTTAAAGCTCTACGTCTATCCGCTGCGCGACCCCAAGACCGGCGCGGTCATCACCTCGGGCAACCTGCGCGTGGCGGACAACCTGCGCCATCTCCACGCCTACCTGATCGAAAACCATTTCATCGAAAGCCTGCGCGACATCAACGAAAGTTGCCTCCCGATTTTTTCCCGCGAAGTGCTGGCGAAGATTCAGAGCGGTGACTCGAGCTGGGTCAAGATGGTGCCGCCGCTGGTCGCCCAGATGATCCAGGAGCGCCGGCTGTTCAACTACCGGGGCCTGTAACCCATAGCGTTGGCTACCTCGTATGCACCAAACATTTTAGACGTCTTGTTCTGGTTGTTGTCTGGCAGGCCATGATGGTTGCGGCAGTCCTCTACTTCGATTCAGCTTCGCGCCGCTGGATTCCAACCGTGTTCGCAGTAGCTGCTTTGCTCGGGCCATTCTTTGGCTACTTTGCGGCTGTTTACGATGCTCCATTGTTCGCGAAGTGGTCACTCACCTTGAAGGCATGCGTTCTCACGCTGTCTTCTTTCGTCGTGACAATCGGCGGTTACTGGGTCTTGTTTTTTGCCGGATTATTGTTTAAGAAAGGTTCATGAATATGTGGCCCAACCATGGATTGTACCCGGCCTATTTCTGCGTGATCCTCGGCATCTGGAAGTTGCTCGGCGCGATGACGGTGCTCGTGCCGCGCTTTCCGCGCCTCAAGGAATGGGTCTACGCCGGCACCGTGTTCGACTTGACGGGGGCGGCCGCCTCCCACCTGGCCGTGGGTGACGACGCCCTCAAACTGGTGGCCCCGATCTTCTTTACCGGCCTGACCTTCGCCTCCTGGGCCCTGGGTCCAGCCACCCGCCGCCTCGCCGACCCGTCCGCCTAAACCCTTCGAACCGAATCCAACTTTCCAAAAAATCCACCAAACACCAACCAACCAACCAATCCTCAAATCTATGGCTCGCGTCAGCACCTATCTCAATTTCCCAAGTTCCACCGAAGCTGCCTTTTCATTTTACCGGATCATTTTCGGAACCGAATTCTGCGCCCCCATCGCGCGCTTCAATGACATTCCACCGCATCCTGGCCAACCCCCCTTGTCCGAGTCGGACAAACAACTCGTGATGCACGTGGAACTGCCGATCTTGGACGGACATGTTTTGATGGGAAAGGATGCCCCGGCATCCATGGGCCTGGGGGTAACGCCAGGCAACAATATGTCCATCAATCTTGAACCCGACACCCGCGCCGAGACGGACCGCCTGTTCACGGCGCTGGCGGCCGGTGGCAAGATCGAGGTCTCCTTGCAGGAAATGTTTTGGGGTGGATATTTGGGGTGCCTGGTTGATCGATTTGGCGTTCGTTGGATGTTCAATTGTGCCAACAAAACCTGAGACTCTTTGCCGCGCACGGGTCCAGACGCAGCCGCCATTTCGAATTCCACTCTTCATGCCGCCCAACCGGTGGCCTGGCCGGTCGGGCAATTCGCCCTCGAGGTCCGATTGCTTTACTCCGGCCTCGCAAACGAGGAGTTATGGGCGACGATTTGGGAGCCGGTGGTGTCCGGGTTGACTGGCGGTCTCTCTGTAATCATCGGCGCTGCGCCTTTTCGGCAAGCGCATTGCTTAAGTCCTTCTCCTATGGTATTTGACTCAGCAATGACCGGTGTGGTTGGTCTTTACCCAGGCGGGGCTGGCGCAAATTGGCCACGTTGACCGATTCGAAACTTAATTCATGCTCCAAAATTACGACCCCGACGGATTCTTTGACGAGATGCTCGATGCCCAGGGCGAGGTGCGGCCGCATTACCGGAAGTTCCGGCAGCTCTTCGAGACGCTGAGCGCGGAGGAGTTCGCGCACAAGCGCCACTCGGTGGACCTGTCGTTCCTGCGGCAGGGCATCACCTTCAACGTTTACGGGGACTCGGCGGGCACGGAAAAAATATTCCCGTTCGACCTGCTGCCGCGGATCATTCCCGCCAAAGAATGGGAGCACCTGGAGCGCGGGCTCGTGCAACGCATCACCGCCCTGAACCTTTTTCTGCATGACATTTATCACGAGCAAAAAATCATGAAAGACGGCGTGGTGCCGCCGTTCTACGTGCTTTCGGGAAAACATTTCCGGCGCGAGTTTGTGAACTTCGCCGTGCCCAAGGACATCTACATCCACGTCTGCGGCACCGACCTCATTCGCGACCAGGATGGCACGTACCTGGTGCTCGAAGACAATGGACGCTGTCCCAGCGGCGTCAGCTACGTGTTGGAGAACCGCCGCGCGCTGAAGCGGTCGTTCCCCGGCATCTTCGAAAACATCGGCGTGCGGCCGGTCGAGCATTACCCGCAGGAGTTGCTAAAAATGCTCCAATATATCGCGCCAGCGGGGGTGGCGGATCCGACCATCGTGTTGTTGACGCCCGGCGCCTACAACTCCGCGTATTTCGAGCACACCTACCTCGCGCGGCAGATGGGGATTGAAATCGTCGAGGGCCGCGACCTCGTGGTGCGCGACGCGCGCGTGTTCATGCGGACGACAAAGGGACTCCAGCCGGTGCATGTCATTTACCGGCGGATTGACGATGACTTCATTGACCCGACCGTGTTCCGCCGCGACTCGATGCTGGGTGTGCCGGGGTTGGTCCACGCTTATCGCTCGGGAAATGTGTCACTCGCCAACTCCATTGGCACAGGCATTGCGGACGACAAGGTGATGTATCATTTTGTGCCGCGGATGATCAAATACTACCTCGACCAGGACCCGATCATCCCGAATGTGCCGACGTATCTCGCGAGCGAGGAAGCGGACAAGAAATATATTCTGGAGAACCTGGAGCAGCTCGTTGTGAAGGCCGCGAACGAATCCGGGGGTTACGGGATGCTCATCGGGCCCAAAGCGACGCAGCCGGAAATCGCCGCATTCCGCCAGCAGGTCGAAGCGGACCCGCGCAACTACATCGCCCAGCCGATGATTTCGCTCTCGCGGCATCCGACGTGCGGGGACGACGGCTCGTTCGAGGGCCGGCACATCGACCTGCGGCCGTATATCATTTATGGTGAGAAGACCGTGATTGTTCCCGGCGGACTGACCCGGGTGGCGTTGCGCAAGGGTTCGCTCGTCGTGAACTCATCGCAAGGCGGCGGCAGCAAGGACACATGGGTGTTGTATGGGGACGAGTGAGAGGGAGTTTATGATTTACGATTTACGATCTACGATTTCCAATCGGAGCGACTGCGGTGCGGACAAAATCGGCCCTATTTAAATCGCAAATCGTAAATCGCAAATCGTAAATAAAAAATGCTTTCCCGCGTTGCCAACTGTCTCTATTGGATGTCCCGCTTCATCGAGCGCGCCGAAAACATCGCGCGCATCGTGGACGTGAATCTGCAACTGCTGCTCGATCTCCGTGACCTCGACGAAAAACGGCTCGCCGAGCACTGGCTCCCCATCGTGCAAACCACGGGTGACGAGGAGCAATTCTTCCAACTGCACCCGCGGGCCACGGGCAAAGCCGTCACGGAATTTCTCGTGTTTCAGATGGAGAACCCGAATTCCATTGTCTCGTCCATCTGCCAGGCGCGCGAGAATGCCCGCATGGTTCGCGACCAGATTTCCGTCGAACTGTGGGTGGAACTGAACCGGCTTTACTGGTTCGTCCGCACCCCGCAGGCACGGCAGGCTTGGAAGGAAAGTCCGAGCGATTTTTTTCAGCAGATTAAGGCCAGCTCCCTGCACATCATCGGCATCACCTACACAACGCTCATCCACAACGAGGGCTGGCATTTTCTCCAGGTCGGCAAGTTCATCGAGCGCGCCGACAAGACCTCGCGCATTCTCGACGTGCGATACGAGACACTGCCGGAGCACGGCGCGCCCGTGAGCGTCACCCAGGCCGAGGCGCTCGAATGGTCGGCCATCCTCCGCTCGTGCAGCGGGTGGGACGCCTACAAGTCCATTCACGGGGCCGAGGTGCATCCCCGGCTTGTGGCGGAATTTCTGCTCTTCAACGAAAATTTTCCCCGCTCGGTGCGCTTCTGCGTGAATGAACTCAACAGGGCGCTGCGCCGGCTGTCCGGCGTGGCGGAAGGCCGTTTTTGCAACGACGCCGAGAAGCTGGCCGGCCGCCTCCTGGCCGAACTGCAGTTCAGCACCATTGACGAAGTATTCCAAGCCGGGCTCCATACTTACCTCGACGTTTTGCAGGACAAACTGAATGCCATCGGCGGCGCGCTGTTCAACGCCTACATTTTTCAGGAATTCAACAGCCTCGAGGATGAAATCATGGTGCAGCAGGAAGAGCAGCAGCAGCAGGCGCGCCGCGTGCTGCCGCAGCGGAGTGTCCTCATTTTGCGTCCGCCAAACCGAC
>JAYUBJ010000245.1:0-1950 GCA_043740915.1 Verrucomicrobiota bacterium | reverse complement strand
AAATCCTTCAGCCATTCTCGCGCGAACGGCCTCGCGCAACAGAATCGAACCGATGCCTCTGAATCGCGGCAGTTGGTCCGGCCATGGTCGATTCCACGGGGCGATGCTGATGTAATCAACGTAAGCCAGATTCAAATTACTGCTCCCGCGACTGCGATGCGTGGCCAGTTCAACCTGCATCAAGCCTTCCGTTTCACCGGAAACTTCCAGCGCGCAGGAACGGAATCCCAAAGGCGCGCGGTGTTCGCGCAACATTTTCCTGGCCCAATCCCAATGCGCGTCTTCCACCACGACGATTTCATGGCCAGCGGCGCGGAGCTTCGGCGCTTCACGCCGTCGCTTCAGCAATTCTGGCAACCACTGTTGCTCGTAGTGTTCGAGATTGTGGTCGGCGATGCCAAAGCACAGTGTCGCCGCGACCCGTTTGTGCTCCGCCACGACAAAAACCTCGATTGGCAAGCCTGGTCGCATCAGAGCAACATTAACTCGGATTTCTGCTTTTTCTTATCCTCAATGAAAATCTTCTCGCCGGCGTGAATCCGCGCCTCGATAACCTGATAGAGCCGGAGGCATTGCCGAAGCAGAGCCGTCTTGGTGAGTTGTTTTTTCTCACAGAGTTCCTCGATGGCAGCCATTTCGGCCGGACTCACATTCAATGTCATGGTTCGCTTGCTCATGCTGTCACGCAGGATCATTACTTTGACGTCGGAAGGATGGCCAGGAGAATATAGCTATATTTTAGCTATTTTATGAGGGCATGAAATTCCATCCAAATCCACGCCACAGGCGGGGCCACCGGCTTCGTTCCCGCGCCGAGCTTGGTCAGCAGTCTGTTCCCGGTTCTTTGATGGGCGGGAAGCATTGATTCCCGCGGGCCTTTGGGAAATGATCCGCGTGATGAGTGAAGTTGAACCTTATTTCAAAGGCTGGGCCAAGCCCGGACCGGTCCCGCCGGGCGCATTAACGGGCGAGCCCGCGGTGGCTGCGGGTGAATCACTCGACGCGATCAGTGGACACTTCCGGATTTTTCAATTGGTGGACGGCCACCGTTTCTCGACCGATGACGTGCTCACGGCGTCGTATGGGACGAGTTGGTGTCCGAGCGCAAGGACGGTGCTCGACCTGGGCAGCGGCATCGGCGCGGTCGGAATGATCGCAGCGTGGCGGCTGCCGGGTGCGCGCTTCGTCACGGTGGAGGCGCAACCCGACAGCGTGCGGCTGGCGCACAAGTCGGCAGCATGGAACGGACTGGTCGGGCGTTACGAAATCCGGCAGGGCGATTTCCGTGAGTCCGGCGTGCTGCGGACCGAGGAGCGTTTCGATCTGGTGCTGGGCAGTCCGCCGTATTTTTCATCAGGCAGCGGCGTCGAAGGCGATCATCCGCAGAAGGTCGCCTGCCGCTTTGAACTGCGCGGGACGGTGGCGGATTACTGCACGGTGGCCGCGCGGCATTTGGAGCATGGTGGAATATTCGCGTGCGTGTTTCCCATCGCGCCCGTGGAACAGGAGGAGCGGGTGCGTGCCAGCGCGGCGGCAGCGAGATTCGTGATCGTGCGTCGGCGACCGGTGGTCCTGCGCGAGGGGGAGCGTCCCTTGCTGGGGTTGTTTGTGATGATGCGGGCGGAGGATTTGCCGGAGTCGATGCGTGGACGAACCTGGAGCGAACCACCCCTGATCATCCGCGCGGCGGACGGCTCGGTGCATCCCGAATACGCGGCGGTGAAGCTGTCGTTTGGTTTTCCGCCCTGAGTTGCAACGGTCTTTTCCAACCACGAATGGACACGAATAAACACGAATGAAATCCTGAGTCGAGTGGGCTTTGGAATGATCCCGGAACGAATTTCAATCGTTGGTTCCAAACCACCGGAGTCAAGATTCTTCCCCGGCCCCGCCGAATCGAAAGCATCGCCACCGGGTGGGGTGAGACTCCGTCGATGCTCACCGTGCTCG
>JAYUBJ010000244.1:0-1963 GCA_043740915.1 Verrucomicrobiota bacterium | reverse complement strand
AGACCGAACGTGCGCCACGCACCCTGTTGGTCGAAGCCGACGCGCAGATAAGTGGTGATGAGCTTGCGGTTCTGGCATTTCAATTCATTGGCGGGCGTCCCGTTGATGATGTCCACGCTGAAATGATCGCGCCACTGGCCGCCCCAATCGGGCTTGCAGTAGCGCTTCACCACGAAGACCAGCTCCTTGAGGTATTGCGGGATGCCTTCGAGCCAGGCATTGAACTCCGGCGTGTAGTCGCGCTCGTCGGGAGTGAGCAGCTTGATGACTGAGCCAAGCGAGCGCTCCGAGGCCAGGATGGCGCGCCGGTCCTTGCGGCGCTTGTCGCGAAAACGATCCGCGTAATCGCGGTCCACCATGGTCGCGACCCGGTCAAAATCTTTTTCGAAGTCCGCGATGAACACCGGGCCGGTCAGGATCGCGTCGGTGATGGGCTTGGAGATTTCGGATTTGCCGCCGCCGGAAACGGTGCAGGGCTTGTGGCAGAACGTCCCTTCCGCGACGGTGCCGATGAGCCGCCACGAGCGGTTCGCCGCCGGCTTTTCCATGCGGACTTTGTAGCCGGAAGGGCGAACATAAGTTTTGAAGGGCAGCAATTTAATGAATCGCTCGTGCTCACCCTCGAGCCAGAAAATCTTTTGCTGGTGCAGATCGAAGCGCGCGTTTTCGGGAACGTAAAGTATGTCCGGATAAAGATTGTCCACGGCGTAACCCTCGGGCTGCGCGGTCATCAAATCGCGGTACTGTGAAATCATTTCCGCGTACGAGTGCCCCATGGGTTTGACGTGGATATTGCCGCTGAACTCCTCGCCGAGGTCGTGGCTTGGAAACACCAGCGCGCCGCCCGCGTGCTCCTCCTCGCACAGGCCGAAAAGATTCGCGGCATAACTGATCTGGGCTTTGACCTCTTTTTTGCAATAGCCGAAATAGTTGTCGGCAATGAGGGTGACGATGACGCCGGTTTCATCACGGCCGGTGAGCTTGAAGGCGTTACCGCCATTGTAGATCTCGGTTTCCTCGCGCCAGCACATGCCGTCGCGGCGCTGTCGCTCCGTCGCGGCGTCCCAATGCGGCAGGCCGACAGACTGCTTTGTCGCCTGCACGAGGTGCGGCGCCAGGATCACGCAGCCGGTGTGGCCGCTCCAATGTTCGGCGTCGAGGCTGGCGTCGTTCTCCGGCAGGCCGGGATCACCTCCGTTGCCGAAGATGCTCTCGACGAAATCCAGGTTGCTGACGAGGCTGCCGGGCGCGAAGAAACGAATCTCCATCGTTTTTTCCGGGGTGAAGCCGGGAACCTCCGGGCAAATAATCGGGCGGAGCAGCAGCGAGACAAAACATTCCGCCGGCTGCGGCTGCGTGGCGGTGAAGGGCAGGCGGAGCAGCGAGCCCGGCGGCGCGAACGCCAGCCGCAACAGGGATCCGAACACCGTTTTGGGCACGCTGATTTTATCTTCGGGAACCGGCAGCCCGCCCTCGGCGATGTGAAAAATGCCCGCCGTGGTCCGCCGGTCACTGCGCGGGTTGTGCAGCACACCTTGCTTCAGCCGATACGAGCTGACGAGGTCGGAAAAAAAATCATCCCGATCCGCGGGCAGCGACAGCACCCGCGCCATGCCGGTCCGGTCCAGGGTGAGGGTACGGAGCGGCAGCTTGGCCACGGGCACGTCCTGCAAATAATCATGGAGAAAGGTCTGGATCCGCTGATCCACGGGGCAGAGGTGGCTGGCCAGCAGGCGTTCCTGCTCGCGGTATTGCGCGATGAGCGGGGAGACGATGTCGTCGAGTTCCGCGCCGTTGGCAGTGGCGACGGGCCGAAAGCCGAGCAACGCCAGCTTGACGTTGATTTGCGGCGTCAAGCGGGCGGCGGAATAAATGTCAGAGTTGGAAGTCAAAGTTCCAATGGGCGGTCTGAGTTCGGGGCGAACGGGATCAACGGCGACGTTGCCAGTCGGTTTGGCGGACG
>JAYUBJ010000243.1:0-1964 GCA_043740915.1 Verrucomicrobiota bacterium | reverse complement strand
TCACCGGCCAGAATCGGCTCCATCTCGAAGATCTCTCCGTCGCTCTCGAAGTGAGTGCATTTCTTGAAGACTGCTTCGGGCGCTCCCTTCGTCAAAAGCTGCCGCTGTCCACCCGGACCTTCCACCACCACCGACATCATCCGGCGCGAGAAGTCGAAGGGGATTTCATCCACCTTGTTGAACTGCTCGACGGAAAGCGGATGCTCCAAATCTTTGTGTCGTTGCAATACGGCGCGGTCGAGGATGTTTTTCAGGCCAGTTTGGAAGTGGCTGATGAGATACGCATCGCGCATGACCTCTTCACTCTCTTTCTTGAACACATCCACGTGCATTTCCAGGATGACGTGGTCCATGGTGAGGGTGCCGGTCTTGTCGGTGCAAAGCACGTTCATCGCGCCGAAGTTCTGAATGGCGTTAAGTCGCTTCACGATGACCTTCTTTTTCGACATCGCGAGCGCGCCTTTGGACAAACAGACCGAGACGATCATCGGCAACATTTCGGGGGTGAGTCCAACGGCGACCGCCATTGAAAAGAAAAACGCGTCGTGCCAGTTGTGTTTGGTAAGCCCGTTGATCACAAAAACCAAGGGCACCATCACGAGCATGAAACGGATCATCAGCCAGGTGTATTGCTTGATTCCCTTGTCGAAACTGGTTTCCACCGGTTGACCCGCCAGGCTGCTGGCGACTTTGCCGAAATAAGTTTGTGAGCCGGTGCCCAACACGACCGCCCTTCCCACACCGCTCTCGACGCTCGTCCCAAGAAAACACATGTTGTTGCACTCCAACAAGCGGGTACCGGTGCGGGTGTCGGCCGCTTCGGTCTTCTCCACCGGCAGCGATTCGCCCGTCAGTGTGGCTTGGATGATAAACAGGTCTTTGGCCGAAATCAGCCGCACATCAGCCGGAATCATGTCGCCAGCGGACAATTTGACGATGTCGCCGGGCACCAGCTGGCTGATCGGTATTTCTTTCGCGTCGCCCCCGCGCACTACGGTGGCGGTCACGCTAATCATCGCCTTCAACTTTGCCGCCGCGGTATCCGCGCGGGTTTCCTGGACAAAGCGTAACCCGAGCCCCAGCACCACCATTAGCATCATCACAATGCCAGCGCGGAAATCACCGGTGACGAATGAGACCGTGGCAAGTATCGACAGAAGAATCACCAGTGGGTTGCGACTGGCTGTCCAGAGCCGATGCAACCAGGTATGGTGCTGCTCGCGAGCGACCTCGTTCGGGCCGTATTGGCTGAGTCGATTTGCGGCTTCCGGTTCATCCAGACCCGCTGTCGAGGTGGCGAGCCGAACCAGCAGGTCTGAAACGTCCATCGTTGCCGCTTCCTCAATTATTTTTGGAAGCGCGGCGCTTTTGGCGGTTCGTATGTCGGGCATGACTATTTCTATGGTGTTCGTTGCTCGGACTACACTGGCCGTCATTCCGGCAATTGTTACGCACAGAAGTCTGCCCAGCGGTCTGAGTTCTATGGTCAAACCACGAGGCGTTCAAGTTAATGTTCCATTGCAAGCACGTGTCACGCTGCGATTGAATCGGGCGAGGGCAACTGTGGTCGGTAGCGGCGGGTGAAGTTTTTCGGGTTTGGCGGCGGTTTTGCTCGTGACTTCTGCGTCGCGAGGCTTGCAAGGGCGCATGCCGTTTTTGTTTTTGCCTTTCGGTGGCATCAGTCCTAGCTTGGCGGGATGCAGGGGAGCCAACCGGTTCTCTGCCGCTGAAGGCAGACCACCAAGGCTGAGAGGGCGACGCGGGAGCGCTGCCGACCCATTGAACCTGACACGGGTAATGCCGAAGAAGGGAAGACTTTCGAGCCTTCCCCAATTTTTTCCGATTAGCGAATGAAAGCCGTTTCGTGCCACTGTCGAACTTTGAACCAAAAACCAAGCTTATGATTGCCAGCAAAGAATCCTTCGAACCCCACAGCAGCGAGCAACTGCCCAACTCCAAACGTG
>JAYUBJ010000242.1:0-6654 GCA_043740915.1 Verrucomicrobiota bacterium | reverse complement strand
CAAATCGGAAATGATGCTGCGGTCCGTCTTGAGCCGGCGGAGCAGATACGGGCGCACGAGCCGGCGCAACGGCGCGAAGTCCGGCGGCTCGGCGTCCTGAATCGCTTTGACGTAGCGCGAGAATTCCGGTGCCCGACCGAGCAGGCCGGGGTTGAGAAAATCGTAGAGCGACCAAAGATCACCGAGGCGGTTCTCGACCGGCGTGCCGCTCAACGCAATGCGGGCGCGCGCGCGCAGTCGCTTGAGGGCGCGGGTCTGTTTCGCGCCGGGATTCTTGATCGCCTGCGCTTCATCAATGACGATGAGCCGCCACTCGCGCGCGGCCAGCCAATCGAGCCGGGTCACATTGCCGTAAGTGGTGACAATCACATCCCGCCCTTCCGTGAACATCTTCGCGGCAGCCTCATCGCGCCACTCGGCGGCGGGTGTCTCGGACGGATGCGCGAAGGCGACCCGCAGACTCGGCGCAAACCGGGTCAGTTCGCTTTTCCAATTCGCGATGAGCGACGCGGGCGCAATAAGCAGCGTGGGGGCTTCAACTCCAGCCTGGTAGCAGCCGACGTGAGGAGGCTCTGACCCTTTGGAAAGGTGCGCCTCCTCACGTCGGCGGCTACGAGCGATGGGTGGCGTCTCGCCATGCTTCAGCTTCAGCAGCAGGGCGATCACTTGAATGGTTTTGCCCAGGCCCATGTCATCCGCCAGGCAGGCGCCGAGGCCCAGGCTGTGCAGGAACCAGAGCCACTTTACGCCCGCTTCCTGATACGGTCGCAGCCGCGCGTTGAGATGCTGGTTCGGATCAAAGGTCGCGGACGTCTCCGGTTGGCGAAGTTTTTCCAGTGCTTCGCGCAGCCCGCCGCCAGCGACGACTTGCGACCAATCGGCGGTGGCTTCGGATCCCGTATCGCCCCCGGTCGCGCCACCCAACCGCACTCCCGCGAGCAAGCGCATCGCTTCCAGGAACGGCACCCCGTCACCCGCCACGCCTGCTTCGACCTGCCGCCAGTGCTCGAGTACACGCTTGAGTTTGTCGCGATCCGCCTCGACCCATTGGCCGCGCAGCAGCACCAGGCCATCGGTCGAATTCATCAACGCGCGCCATTCCTCCGGTGTCAACGGTTCGCCATCAAGCGAAGTCTCGACGGAGAACTGCAGCATACTGTCCGCGTCGAAGCGCGAGGCTTTTTGATCGCCGATGCGCACGCTGACCTTCGGGCGGGGTCCGCGCCCGGCCTGCCACCAGTTCGGGATGCGCGTGATAATGCCGCTCGCTTCGAGGGCCGGGACTTCGCGCAGAAAAGCGTGCGCCTGCGCCGGAGTCCAGGCCTGCGGCTGGAACACGCGCCGGGTCTCGAGGGCGTCGCGCGTCCACGCGCTGCGTTCGGCAGCGCGTTGCACCGGTTCGAGGAGGGAGCGCAAGGCGGCCTGGTTTTTCGCGCCGGCGTATTCCTGCAACGCGCGGGCCAACGGCAGATGCACGGGTTTCTCCGCCGCGGAAAGCCGGTGCGTGTAGGTGGCCATGAATGCGAACGGCGTCGCGGGCGAACGCTTGTTCTCAGCCAGATGAAACGTGACCTTGCCGAGCAGATGCAGCGCAGGATTGATTTGCCCCAGCCACACCTTCAACCCGCCAGCGATCCGCGCCTCCGCACGCGCCGTAGTGTCCAACTCGCCCCAGAGCTTCGCAAAAACTTCGGGCACCGCGTATTCCGCCCCGCGCATGGCCGGAATGCGCAACGTGAGGTCAAAAAATAAATCCGCCGGAGCCGTGATTTCGGCGGGGACCTGTCCTTCCGCCGGCTCCGGCGCGTGCGCCAGCGCCGTTAGATAGGATTCCACGAACTCGCGCCAGAAAACGAACTCCATCGGCCACACGCAGGTCGCCTTGCGCCGCTCGGCGAGCGCGAACAAACCGTGGGCGGACGAATTCGCAAACGCTTTTAGAACCGCCGGAATTTCCGCCAAGTCCACCGACGGCACGTCAGCGGTCGAAGCCGCCTCGCACAGCAACCGCCCGTGCGGGGTTAGAATCAATTGATGCCGCACTTCAGCCACCACGCCTAGCCCTTTCGTGCCTTGATCGGTTCCAGAATACTCGCCATCGGCTTTGCCCCTTGCGTGCCTTTGCCGTGAAGTCGTCCGCTTGCCGCGCCGGCGTCCCGGTGTTTGGAATGCTGCCTTGCCTTTTCCGGCTTGTCCGTTCTGTAGAGAATCGGGTCTTCAGAAAGCTGCATGATTTTGCTCGCGCCGTTTGATTCGACCCATCGCTCCAGAACATCCGACAAGTCGGCCTCGCGCGGCTCTTGAGCGATCAGCGTGAAATCCGCAATCACCTCATGGTGATTGGCTTTCTTGGGAGCTGGCTTTGCCGTTTCATCCGGGCTGAACAGCGATAGCGTGGGTTCAGCATCCTCGTCCCGCTCGGCGGTCTCGATTTTGGTTACGAAGTCTCCCATCCGTTCGAGTCCCTTACTGAAACGTCGAAGTGTCGCGTTGATGGCTTCTCGGCTGTTATCTACGCCGATCCATCGGCGGCCCGAGTGCGAGGCCACGCACAACGTCGTGCCTGAACCAGAGAAACAATCAAGCACGATGTCGTTTGGATTCGAGGAGGCCTTGATGATGCGCGTGAGCATCGCCGGATTCTTCTCCGTTGGATAGCCAGAGACGGCAATGTTCTGGTTGTGTGCGTCGCGATATTCCAGCCAGATGTCCTGCACCGGCACGCCTTCGCTTTGGTCGAAGTAAATCTTACGCCGAGGATTTCCGGTGGGAGACCAGTAGATTTCACCACGAGCGTCCATCTCGTCGAGCGTTCGCGGAGGATATTGCCAATGTTTGCCCGGCGGGGGGAGCTTGCCAAGCCAAGGTTTTCCAGTTTTACCGTTACGAACACCCGGTGCGTGGACAGGAACTTTTTTGTAACGCCGGCCTGTGCCCGGTTCGGCATACTGATACTCCTTCGCGGCGCGCTCCTCCGTCCACGGATCGACGGAACGATGCCAGACGTAGTTGTCAGACTTGGTGTAGAAGAGAATGTAGTCGGCAACGTTGCCGTAGGTTTTTCGCGTGTAGTTTTTGGGATTGCATTTCTTGCGCGTGATCCAGTTCCGGAAATTTGCCCGACCAAACACTTCATCCATCAGGGCCTTGGCATGGAAGGCCATGTTCTCGTCAAGGTGAACGTAAATCGAGCCGTCGGCGGCGAGAAGTTCGCGCAGGAGAATCAGCCGTTCGCGCAGGAATTCGAGATAGTGCGCGCCTTCCAGCAAATCCTTGTAGGCGTCGGTTTGGTTGCGCGATTGAAAAACGCTCCTAGTGGCATAGGGCGGGTCAATATAGACCAGCCGGACATGGCCACGAACAGCCGGGTCACGAGTCAGCGCGGCCAAAACCGACAAATTGTCTCCGTAGTAAAGCCGGTTGGAGGCGACATGGCCGTTGTGTTCCGGCCAGAGTTGGTGGCACTTCGCTGGCGGAGTGTTGAGGATATCTCGCTCTGATTTTTTCCCCTCGTAGCTCAGATGCACATCGGTGTTTCCAGAGATCAAGCCGTTGGTGTGAACGCTGTGCGAAGCGTCTTGCCATTTTGTTCGGGGAATTCCAGTGGCCATAATCGCTTCCTTACGACAAGAGCCAAGCTTGCGTGATGCGTTCAGTCACCATGCGGAGGGTGGCAACGATAACTTTACCAGGTCGGCTTTTTTCGAGATGGGTGTAATCATCCCACATCGAACCGAGCAGAAGCCCCGGTCCGTCGTTGATAAAAATGACTTTGGTGCGGAGTTGGTGCTTCTTGGCGTAATTCAGAATCTCGTCGGCGCAATTCTGGTAGCCGCCAGTGCGGTCGTCTTCTTGCGCGCCACCCCGGTCAGAGTCGTAACGAGCCAAGCCGATGGCAAGAATCTGTTTCCCAGATTTGTCGAAGATGACGAAGTCAACCGGGCGGCCGGGCTTCGGATATTTCTCAAAGATCTCGCCCAGCAAAATGTCTCTGCCAGCCCGCTCTGGTCCGTTGATAATCAAGTCGGGAAAGTTGGAGCGGAACAACGCAAAGAACCGTTCCGTCAGGTCATAGCCTTTCTTGCCCCGGTCTTTGTATTCCCAGAGAACCGCGCAGAGCGCCTCGTCCGGAACGGGGCGCGTGGCAAAAGCCGCCTGCGCTTTCTGAATCGGACGAAAGCCTTTGCCAAACTCCCGGCAAATCTGCTCGGCTTGGGTTTTCTTTTTGAGCATCTCGACCGGCGTCTCCGGGCTGACATACTTACGAAAGACGCGCGCTAGTTGGACACGCATCCAACCGTCAGGCTGCTCGTTGAGTTGGAGAAACAATCTGGTCGAAGATTCTGAAGTCTTGAGGATCTGCCCAAACAGAACGAGCACCGGCTTGTAAAGTTCGCAGGCGTCCGCGAGGATGTCGGGATAGTATTCACCGGTTGCCAGCGTAATCCAGTTGGCTGCATCTGATTTGAAGTCTGCAAATGACTGCGGGGGCTTTGTTCGTTGTCGGCGCATACTTTGGTTCGCAGTTTACGCTCTTCGTTCCTTAATCATAGCGAAAATGTCCACCGCGACTTCGCGCTAAAACTTTCTACCAAGGTTGCCGTTGCTGTGGAGACAAGATTCCAAGCCCTCGCCAGTTGGAGCCTTACTTCTCCGATGCTTTGCGCCCTTGTTCTACCAACAGTTTCTGCAAATCCGCCAGCGACTTTGAATGGCCGGCACTCTCAACTGTCTTCTCGGCGATTTCCTGCACTTTTTGGTAGGCCGCTTCAAGCTGTTTGCTCAGTCGTTCGTTCTGTTCGGCCAGGTGCTTGGCGGTTTTTTCCAACGACTCATTCTGCGTGGTTAACACGTTTCGCACGCCCTCAAATTCCTTCTTCAGCAAATCCTCGCGATTCTTGGATTCCAGCTTGAGCTTGTCTGTGGCTTCCTTGATCGCTTTATCGACGGCGGCGTCGAGTTCCTTCGGGAAGGCGGTGGCGTTGGCGCGGAGCATGTTCAACTCCGTTTCCTTTTCGACCAGCACTCGTTCGCGCTCGGCGAGATCCTTTTCGGCGGTTTCCCTTTTCAAGCGCAAATCCTTCTCCAGCGTGGACTTCTCGTCATTGAGCTTGTCGCGCAAGGACTGTTGCTCCCGCTTGAAAGCGTAGTCAAATTGCTCCTTCTCCCGGTCTCTCGCCTTTTTCTCGGACGATTCGCGTTCACGCAACTCGGCTTCGTGCGTCTGGCGTTCCTTCTGCCAAGCCAGCCGGGTTTCATCCAGCTCGCGCTTGAGTTCCTCGCGCTGTTGCGTTGTTTCGGATTCAAAATCGCGGCGCTTCTGGTTTTGCGCCTCGATCAACGCTGCGAGCGCGGACGCGGACTTCTCGATGCCGTACAGCTCCTTGACCTCCTCCTCCTTGACCTCGACCGCTTTTTGGAGACTGCGGAATCGTCCGGCTTCGGCGGCGAGTTTTTCGGAGACATCAGCCAGCATTTTGCCGATCTCGGATTTGAGGCCGCCGATCTCGCGATCAATGCCCTCCGCCGCCACCGTGGCGGCAACTTTGATGGCTTGCTCGGCTCTTTTCTCTTCGAGCTTCCGTTCCGGGTTCAGCTCGGACTGGCGCTTCGCTTCCAACTGTTTGGCCAGCACCTGGTAGGCTTCCAGCATTTCCTGTTTGGTGTTCTTATCGGTCAGTTTTTTTGGGGATGCATCTTTCTCGGCCATGGTGGAACCTTTCTCAACGGGTTTTGATCACGGCAAAAAGTTGCCAGTAGTTTTGATTCGAGGGAAGAACAAAACATAGTGCATTGGGTCCGGCGCGAGCCAGAGCGGAAAACTGCCCGTGTAATGCTCAATAAGGAAGCCGATAGACCGCTCATGCGTGCCGAGCGGCGCGCGATGGATGCACAACGGCGTCTTGTTCGAGTTGTCCTTATCGCGGTAGGTCAGGCCGAACTTGGCGGGCACGGCGAAGTCCACCTGGTTGGTGGCGATGGTGAACTCGCGGCCGATGTGGTGGCCGTGCGCAAGCACCTCCACACCTGCACGTCAATCTTCGGCCCGTAGAACGCCGCCTCGTTGGCGACCTCCACGTAGTTGATGCCCGATTCGATCAACACCTGGCGCACCATGTCCTCAGTTTTCTGGCGACAACGTGATTCAACTTAGCTTAAACTTTTCAAATTCAACTCGCGTAAAAATTTTCTGCGAACTCGCTCAAATGTTTTAACAGAAACAGTCCTCGCGCTCAATCGAAACAAAACGCGCCCTCGACAACGAAAATTTCCCCCGCCACGCGCAACCGCGAAATCGGGATTCACATTCAATCAATCGCCATCCGCAACCGCGCAATCGCCGCCTACACTCGAGCAACCGGCATATACATTCGAGCGACCGCCGCCGACAGCCGGGAAATCGGGATCACAGTCAAGAAATCGCCACTGACAGCCGGGAAATCGCCTCGGAATGGTGGCCGTGCGCAAGCACCAGTCAGGAAATGACCGTGAACATTGAGGAAATCGCGGGCTACGCCCGCCGCAACGCCGCCGCAGCTTTGAAACGCCTGTGGGCTACTTGGAAACAACCTACAATCTCATGGAAATGAGTGCTTTACGATAAAACCGATGAGGAAAAGTGAAGAAACCGCCGCAAAAACCTACACCCCAACT
>JAYUBJ010000241.1:0-6654 GCA_043740915.1 Verrucomicrobiota bacterium | reverse complement strand
GCCAAGGCCGCCGTGCCAAGGCCCGTGGCCGACCGGCCAAAAAACTGGCGCCGGGTGAAAAAGGCCTGCTGTTCAAGTAGCGGGTTCATGAGGTCCCCATTTGATAGCGCAATGGCGATAGGAATTCAAAGTTTCTTCCGATCACCGCCTTGAGTTATGGCAAGCTGCGATTGTAAGCAACAACCGCATCAATCCCGAATCCCGAATTGGGATTCGAGCCGGGGAGTCGATGAGCGCGCCAGCGTCTTGGCGCGGGGTTGCCAGAAGTTGGCAACTCGATTTGCACACACTTGATTTGTACGACCGCATTCCCATGTCTCGCTCAGCGAGTCCATGCAATTTCCAGCCAGTCAGCAACGGAGTTGCGCCAGAAGGTAGCCCACGGCGTGAGCTGTGGGATAGATCATGGAAACGATGCAAGCTGCGGAGCAGCGAAAGAAAGCCTGGTTTGATATTGAAAACCAGAGCGGGCCGCCGGCTGATCGTAGCGCAGATTGCCAGTCTGCGCTACTTGATTTGCGTCGCGGACGCGTTGTGTTCTTTTGCGGCGATTCAATTGCGGAACTCAGGTTGAACCGCCCTCTTCTGTCGCCCCTGCCGGGGCTTTTCCAAATTCGGGCCTCGAACCCACGGCTCACGCCGTGGGCTACCGTCTGTCGCTGCTCCGCAGCTTCCGCCAGGGTCGCAACTGCGAGACGCTGAGACCTAATCCAATCGTCACTCTTTCGCACCCTGTTGACGCAATAGCTTCGCAATCGCCTCTAACTTTCCTCTGCCCGGCCAGATGTTTTTTGAAGCCCTTTCTTCAGCCCATTGCAGTGGAGTTTTCCCTGCCTTATCCTTGGCGTTGATGTCTGCACCATTGTTTAGAAGCAGCGTGACGATCTCTTTCCGACCTCCATCAATTGCCCAATGCAGGGCGGTTGCGGCATTGTAACCCTGCGCGTTAACCTCAGCACCACGAGCTATCAGCAACTCGACGATGGCTTCAACGCCACGGAAGGCCGCTGACTGTAGAGGGGTGATACTAGCGCAATCCTTCACATTGGGGTCTGCCTTGTGATCTAAAAGCATTTTCACGATCTCCGACTTCTTGTTGCCGAATTGACACGCGAGCAGCAACGGCGTTATCCCGTCCTTTGTTTTCGCTGTGGCATCGGCCTGATATGCCAGAAGAGTTTGTACCGCTTCTGTGTTTGAATAAGTTGCTGCGGCGTGCAAGGGAGTCCGATCGTAGTCGTTTCTGATATTCACTCCGGCTCCATTTGCGAGCAACAGTTCCACCACGGCATTATGGCCGGACTTTTCCGACGATGGATTCACCGCCCAATAAAGCGGCGTCGATCCTCGATCTCGTTCATTGACCGACGCAGGGTTCGCCTTGAGGTACGCCTTCACTTTCTTGACATCACCGACGGCTGCCGCGCCGCAAATCCCGGTTTTCGGGCGATAAGCAAGTTTCTTCGCCTCCACAGATCGCGTGAATGCCAACAACCCCAGTGCCACCGCGCCGATGCCGATTACGCCACGGCCAAAGAATTGGCGGCGGCTAATTCCAGGACATTTTTTGAGTTTCAGGCCCATGAATCATTCTTTCGTCACGACTTCATCCAGATTCAAAATCAAACTGCACAAGCCGGTCCACGCCGCGTGTTCGCTGGCGTCGAGCTTCTCGTTGCGCGGGGATTCGCCGGTCTTCAGAAGCTTGGCCGCCGCTTCCTTGTCGTCACGGTATTCTTGCTGCAACCGCGCCAGGCTTTGCGCGAGCACATTCCGCTCAATGGTCGTCGGCTTGCGGGCGGTCGCCAGCCGGAAAGCGGTTTCAATCCGCGCATCAACCGTGTCGCCATCTCGCGTCAACACGCGCTCGGCCAGCGCCCGCGCAGCCTCGACAAAGGTGACATCATTCAAAGTCACCAGCGCGTGCAACGGCGTGTTCGTGCGCGGCTGGCGCACGGTGCAAAGCTGGCGCGACCCCGCATCAAACATGCCCGTCGGCCCCACGATGCGCCGCCAGAAGGTGTAGAGACTGCGGCGATAAAGTTTCTCGCCTTTGTCCTGCTCGTAACGGATTTGCCCGAACGTTGCCTCCTCCCAGATTCCCGGCGGCTGATACCCCTTCACCGGCGGCCCCCCCACTTTCTCGACGAGCAATCCACTGGCCGCGAGCGCCTGATCGCGAATCATCGCGGAAGAAAGCCGGAACCTCGGACCGCGCGCGAGCAGACGATTCTCCGGGTCGCGCTCCACCAATGCCGGTGTGATTTTGGACGACTGCCGGTACGCCGCGCTCATCACGATCAACTTGTGTACCGCCTTCACGTCCCAGCGGGATCGGGGATGGGAACTCGCGTCTGGCGTCTGGGCTTCAACCCCAGACCCCAAACCCAATCCGCCAGACCCCATAAACTCCGTCGCCAGCCAGTCGAGCAGTTCCGGATGCAACGGCTTCTCGCCTTGCACGCCGAAGTCTTCCGTCGTCTTCACCAGACCGGTGCCGAAAAAGAGCTGCCAATACCGGTTCACCGTCACGCGCGCGGTCAGCGGATTGGCCGGATCGACAAGCCATTGCGCTAACGCCAGCCGGTTCGTCGCCGCGCCCGCCGCCGCGCCCGCCAGGCTCAGGGGCAACCCCGCACGAACTTTGTCGCCATATTTGTCGTACGCGCCGCGCACGAGGATGAACGTGTCGCGCGGGTCTTTGCGTTCCTCCATGACCATCGCGATGAGGATGGAATTGTTTGCGCCGTCAAGCGCTTTGCGCGTCTCATCCATTTTTTTTTGCAACGCCTGCCGCTCCGGTACGGTGGAAAAATAATGGTCGGTCAGTTCCTTGTTTTGCGCGGTGCTTCGTTTGTCGGCGGGAATCTGCAGCACCGCGACAATGTTCGTCGGCGGTTTGGTCGTGTTGGTCGCGGCCTGGGTTTCCCACTCCGGCTGCTTGGCACGGAGTAGCTCGGCATTCGCTTTCAGTTGCTCATTGAGTTCCGCGAGGGACTGGTTCAACGACGCGATTTTCGCCGTTTGCTCCAGAGTGGGCAGGTTCACCACGGGATTGGCGTTGCCCCCGCGATCCACTGCGCCGGATTCCGCCACATTGTTGAAGTAGGCGGACATCTGGTAAAATTCCCGCTGCGTGAACGGATCGAACTTGTGGTCGTGGCATTGCGCGCAACCCATCGTCACGCCCAGCCAGACGGTCGAGGTCGTATTCACGCGATCCACCACATATTCCACGCGCGACTCCTCGGCGATGCGTCCGCCTTCCCCGTTGAGCATGTGGTTGCGATTAAAACCGCTCGCCAGCTTTTGCTGGACGGTCGCGGCGGGCAACAAATCTCCCGCGATCTGTTCCACGGTGAACTGGTCGAACGGCATATTACTATTCAGCGCCTCGATCACCCAGTCGCGCCACGGCCACATCGTGCGTGTACCGTCGCCTTGATAGCCATTCGTGTCGGCGTACCGCGCCGCATCCAACCATTCCCAAACCATGCGCTCGCCATAACGCGGCGAACGCAGGAGTCGATCCACCAGCTTCTCATAGGCCTCCTTCGACGTGTCGGCCAGAAAGGCATCCACTTCCTCGAGCGTGGGCGGCAGGCCGGTCAAATCCAGCGTCACGCGACGGATCATTTTTTCCTTCGCCGCTTCCGCCGACGGTTTCAACCCTTCGCGCTCGAGGCGGGCCAGAATAAAATAGTCGATGGCATTCTTCGGCCAGGCTTTGTTCTTCACCTTGGGCAATTCCGGCCGCTGCGGCGCCACAAACGCCCAGTGCTGTCCCCATTTCGCGCCTTGATCCACCCAACGCTTCAACAAATCGATCTGCTTCGCCGTGAGTTTGCGGTTGGAATCGAGTGGCGGCATCACGTCGTCGGCAACCTTGGTCGTAATGCGGCGAACGAGTTCGCTTTGCGCGCTCTTGCCGGGGATGATGACCGCCTTGCCGTCCTGGACCCGAAACGCGCCCTCTTTGGTGTCGAGCCGCAGCTTGGCCTTGCGTCCCTTCTCCGCGGGGCCGTGGCAGTGGTAGCAGTTGTCGGAGAGGATCGGCTGGATGTCGCGGCTGAAATCCACCGCTCCGGCGGAGGTGGCCGCCGGCAGTCCGGCCACGCCCGCCCACAGGATCGCGCAAAGGGCGATAAAGCGAAGCATGCGGTTGGTGTACTGCAATCCATCGTTCAACGCAACGACGGGAAACTCAATGCCCCGGCAACCAGGGCTGCTCCAAACATAATCGCTACTCGTTGAAGTGGCGGAAATCCGACGCCCGAAATCCGAGTTCCGAAAGAAGCTCGAAGCCCGAAATCCGAATGACGAGATTGCACGCGCCTGGTGTTTCGAGTTTCGAGTTTCGGATTTCTTTCGGGCTTCGGCCATCGGATTTCGGATTTCAAACACTGGGACTTGTAGCCCAGTTTCGAGCAGCGCTGCCCAGGAGCGCCCCGCGTAGTTTTGCAACCAGCCTCAACACGCAGCCGCCAGCTCTTGCGTGCTCGGATTCGCCAGCTTGTCGTTGATCTGCCGGATCAGCGTTTCCGAGAGTTCCACCTGGCTCCATTCACTCTGGCGGTGCGGCGCGCGCGTGATCCAGCGGCGGGGCGGGGACTCGTGCAATTTTTCCCCCGGCGCTTCGCCGAGCACCACCAGCTCCGGAATCTGGTCGCCCTCCGCATTCGGATTCACCAGCGGAAACACCTCGAGACGCGCCAACTGGCCGTTGGTCAAAAATAATTCCACCGCCACCGCGCAACCGTTGTCCAGTTCAGGCTTAAACCGCCAATCGTCAACATTGATAATCATAACAAATAAAAGTGGTTGGGGGTAATCAGCGCCGAATCTCGGTCGAGGGCGCCCACCCAGAGGGATTTTCTGGAAGCAGGCCAGCCCAACTCACGCGCATATGGACGGTGCCAGTGGAAAAATATTCAAAATCCGGAAAAACCTCTCGGCATGGTGCCGACAGCCAACGGCCCTTTAACTTATTCTGGTATTTGTAGGAGACGAGGTGACGAGTCTCTAATCTCTCCCGTAGCTGAAGGGTAAACCAGAGACTCCTCACGTCCACCCTCCGTCCCGCACAGGGCGGGACTACGGAGGACGCGTCGCCTCCTACTCTTTCGATTGGCTGCTAAAGATCCAATGGAAAAATGGGCCGCTGAATTTTTTTGTAGGGCAGCACTTTCAAATTGCTCGAGCAAGGCCCGGGCGTGTCCACCCAAAAACTGCGCGCCGCAATCGGATCGTACGTGCGCCGATGCGCCACCGCCGCTTTCACTCCAATCACCGACAACGCCGTCGGTTCGATGCCCTGGCTGCGCCATTGGCCAAGATCGAGCGGCGCGGTCTTAACGCTCGTCAGCAAAATCGTAATCCCCTCGTGCCGCACCACGGCGCATCGGCCCATGTCATACCGGTCTCCCACCATCGAGGCCAGATGGCTTTGCTTGTCTTCGAGTTCAAACTTGCCATCCCCTTTCGACACGAGTTCCACCTCCAGCATGAGCGGTCCACGATCCAAGTAGCTCCCCTTGCCGCCCAGCGAAAGCGTGACCCGCGCCCCTGCCGCCCGGGCTTCGAGTTGTGCCACGGCCGCCGGATCATTGAGGCAGACGGCCGCATTCGACACGCGGTGCTGCACCAGCACCCGCAATATCCCCGTCCCATCTCCCGGCGCGCCGGCACCGATGTTGTCCGAAGGCTCGACCAACACCGTCAGGCCGGGACCGAACGGAAAATGCTTTTGCATCACCGATTCAATCGGTGGATCAAGCACATTCCCCTGCTCTTTCATCTGCAGGGCAAGTTGGGAAAGCCGGTCGAGCTGTGCGCGGGCTTCCGCTTCGGGCGCCGTGGTCACGATGGAGAAACTGACGCCCGTCTCGGCAATGTCCGCGAAGGAAAATCCCGCCATCACGTTCGCGGCCCAGACGCGGGGATCCTCGGACTCGATCTGCCGCGCCAGTTTTTCCAGCGAACGCATCGGCTCACTGGCCGTGCCCGTGCCGGTCGGGGGCCACACCACCGGCGGATGTTGCCAATACGCTTTGGGAATTTCTCCGGTGCTCAATGAGCGCTGCAAGAGTGCGGCGGCGTCCTGCGCCGCCTGGCGCGCATCCGTGTGCGGATTCTCCCGATACACCACCAGGCAATCCGCGTGGCGCGCCATGCGCTCGGTATAGTTGGCGTGCAGATCAAACACGCCGACAACCGGAACCTGCTCCGCGCCGGGCAATGCTCGAATCCGCTGCAAAATCTCCCCTTCAACGTCCCCGAGCGACTGCGAAACCATTGCGCCATGCAGCACCAGATAAATGGCGGCCACTCCCACCGCCAGCTCCGGTTCAGCATAGTGCCGGAACTCCCGCCAAAAAGTTTCGATGACTTCATCCTCCACCACCCCCGCGGGCGAGGCGCGATAATCAATCGTCGGCAGAATCGTCCACCCAAAGCGGCGCGCCGATTCCAACATCCCCCCCATCGGCGAACTGTCACCGGCACAGCGCAGCAGATCCGCCCCGCGCACAATTTTGAAATCACGCAAACCCGTCGTGCCGTCCACGAAACAGTGCGTCTCGTGAAACAATCCACCCATGAGCACACGCGAGTTCATGCCGGAGGAAAATCCAGGACGACTTCTTCCAACCACGA
>JAYUBJ010000240.1:0-6669 GCA_043740915.1 Verrucomicrobiota bacterium | reverse complement strand
TGGCGTGCTTGGACAAATCGTCGTAAATGATCAGCGCATCCATGCCATTATCCATGAACCATTCACCCATGGCCGCGCCGGCGAAGGGGGCGAGGTATTGGTTGGTGGCGGAGTCCGAGGCGGAGGACACCACGATGATCGTGTAGGGCATGGCACCGGCTTCCTCGAGGACGGCGATGACGCGGGCGACGTTCGATTGCTTCTGGCCGATGGCGACATAGATGTTGTAAAGCGGACGAAAGTCCTTGTCGCCCGCCGCTTCGCCCGCGCGGTTGATGTTGGCCTGGTTGATCATCGTGTCCACGCCGATGGTTGTCTTGCCGGTCGAGCGGTCGCCGATGATGAGTTCGCGCTGGCCGCGGCCAATCGGGATCATCGCGTCCACCGACATGATGCCGGTCTGCACCGGTTGGGTGACGGATTTACGCTTGATGATGCCGGGCGCGATTTTCTCGACCGGGTAGGAAACATCACTCTGCACCGGCCCTTTGCCGTCCAACGGTAGGCCGAGCGAATTGACCACGCGGCCGAGCAAGCCCTTGCCGACGGGCACCTGGAGCAGTTTGCCGGTCGTCCTGACCTCCTGGCCTTCTTTGATGCTCGTGTAATCGCCGAGGATGATCGCCCCGACCTCGGTTTCCTCCAGGTTGAGGGCGAGGCCGGTGATGCCATTGCCGAAATCAAGCATCTCGTTGAGCATGGCGTCGGTGAGGCCTTCAATTTTGGCGACGCCGTCGCCGATTTCGCGCACGGTGCCGACGTTTTGTTTGGCAACGTTCGTTTTGATGCCCGAGATTTGGGCTTCGATTTCTTGCAATAATGTACTCATAGATTTGGTTAAGAGTTGAGCGCCGCGAGCCAGGAGACCCCCGACGGCTCAGCTGCTAAAAGTTTTCCCGCAGGCTGTTCAGTCGCGCCAGTACGCTGCCGTCGTAAACGTCGCTGCCGACTTGTACCCGCAGGCCGCCGAGGAGCGCCGGGTTTTGGGCGAACGACATGTTCAGTCCGCCGCCATAAATCCGCGTGAGGTTCGCCTGCATGCCCGCCTGCAAACCTGCGTCGAGCGGTGCCGCGCTTTCGATCTTCGCGGTGCGCCGCGCCACGTCCAGCTTCACCAACCGTTCGAAATGCGACAATATCGCCGGGTAACCGCGCGGCTGGCGGGCGATGACCGTGGTCACCACCTGGCGCGCGCGGTTTTCGTCGAGCAGACCGCTGATGTGGCAACTGTTGAAAAGCTGCTTGGCGTCGCGCCGGGCTTGCTTGGTGATTTTCATTCCACGCTTTGCTTAATTGGAGATTTCAAATTCCAAATTTGAAAAACCTCACGCCGCCATCTGCCGGTTGGTTTCGTCGGCGAGGCGTTGATGGTCTTCCGCCGTCAAAATCTTGCCGGTGACTTTGGTCGTGGTGCCGACCACGAGCCGGACGATTTCGCCGCGCAACTCGGCCTTCATGCGGACCAATTCGGCTTCGCTCGCTTCGTGGGCCTTGGCGATGATCTGGTTGGCGGTGGCAATGGCTTTTTGGCTCTCGACTTCGAGGACTTTCGCCGCGGCGGTGCGGGCTTCCTCGATGAGCTTGTTCGCCTGGCCGTTGGCCTGGTTTAAGATCTCTTGACGCGAGGCCTCGGTTTTGGCGAGTTCGGATTTAATTTTCTCGGCGTTCTCCAAGCCTTCGGCGATGCGGTGCTTGCGCTCGTCGAGCATTTTGAGCACGGGGCCATAGGCGAATTTGTAGAGCAGACCTGCAACAATGGCGAAACTGATGACCTGCGCGCCGAAATGCGGCAGGTCCCATCCGAAAGTCTCGGCGGTTTCCTTGGCTGCCTTGGACAGGTCGCCGGTGATGTCCGCGAATAAAATAAACTGATCCATAAAACGATTCCTCGAAAAGGAGGCGCGGGGCCAACGCGGCCCCGCGCCTGGAGACTATTGGCCCTTTGCCAGATAGATGGCAAAGAACACGATGCCTTCCGCGAAGGCGGTGCTCAGAATGGCCTGCACGAGAATCTTCGTTGAAGCGCCGGGATTGCGTCCCACTGCTTCCGAAGCCTTCATGCCGATGAGTCCCACGCCGATGGCGGCACCGAGGGCGGCCAAGCCGATGTGAATATTACCTGTCATATGTTTTTCCTTTGGTTGCTCCCGGCGGCTCCCGCGATTGAACACGGTCAAACCGCCGAAATTGTTTTAATGATGGGCTTTTTCGTGGGCGTGGCCCTCCTCATGCTGGCAGATGAGCAGGGTGAATACGGCCGTCAGCAGCATGAACACGAGCGCCTGCACCAGGCCCACCAATACTTCCAGGAAGTAAAATGGGATCGGGATCAGCCAGCCCAGACTGGGCACAATGTTCGACATGGACTCGAGCATGTTCTCGCCGGCGTAGACATTTCCGTAAAGCCGGAAGCTGAGTGAAATCGGACGAAACATGATCGAGACGACCTCCAAAATTCCCACGGCGAAGAAAACCACCACCATCAAAGCCTTCAACGCGCCGGTTGTGTCGCCCTTGGCGCCAAACAGATGCTTGAAGAAGCCGCCCACGCCATTGGCCTGCAACGCCCAGACCGTCCAGCAAACGAAGAATGTCATCGCCATCGCGGACGTCATGTTCAGGTCGGCGTTGACGCCGCGGAAGATGGGGCGGGTCACATGAAAGCCATGTTCGCCCTGCAGGCCCATGCCGATGGTGCCGACGCCGGGAATGAGGCCAAACCAGTTGGTGAACAGGATGAAGATAAAAATCGTGGCAAAGAACCAGAAGGATTTCTTGACGAGGTCGGGGCCGATGATGCCCTCGAGGAATTCATGGAGGCTTTCCACGAGCCATTCCCAGAAGTTTTGCGCGCCACTGGGCACATCCCGCATGTTGCGGGTGGCAATCTGGGCGAATAGAATCAGCCCGAGCGCGACGATCCAAGTGACGACCATGGAATTGGTCACGAACCCTTCGTTCGTCAAGGGAACCGCGTTGAGGGGCAGGCCGTGTTCTGCGTGCGCCGCGTGCGCGACACCTGTGGCATGTTCCGCCGCATCGGCCACGGTTTGGTGGGTGGCGGAGAGGGTTTCTTCCACGGCGGCGGCCGAACTGAGGAGGGGCCAGCCGGCGAGGAGCACCGCGGTTAAAATTGGTTTAAACATTGCGCCGACAAACTGAGTTGGGGGAGGACGATCCTGCCGCCAAATTGACCGATGATCGAAAAGCGGGCGCAACGTTGCCCAATCGTGATTTTTTTCACAAGGATTTTTTTGTCGCGGGGCTTCGGTCACGGCTGATTCGCCTGCCTTGGGGAAGGAGGAAGTGACGCCGGTATTTGTTGCTGACACCAGGACTTGAGGGTGTCCGCCAAACTCCCCAACGGACAATTCTACGCGGTCAACCAGGATACGGGCGGGACGTGAAGCGGACGGGGTTTTTAGTCCGCTTATATTTGCTCAACCTCCACGGTGTCCACCAAAGTCTTGAAATCGTTCTGGTCTGTGGTCAGCAACCGTTTCGCGCCGGACTTGTCCGCTGCGACAGCGTGCAACAAATCGTGGACTTGTCCGCCCCGGACACCACGACGGCGGGCCTGCTTAAACGCGGAAAAAACCGCCGCCCTGTCCAGCTCCACTAATTCGAGGTCGGCGGACATCTCTTCGAGCTTCTTGGTGGCATCATCCGCGTCATACCGGACGCCGAGCCTTCCGCCGGTCATGGTGGAGAAAACTTCCGCAAAGGCGTGCAGGCGGGTTTTTCCGCCGTCCCGCTTCAGCCGCTGCCGAAGGGGCAGATTGAACAGGGTTTCAACCAGGGCCGATGAGTCCCAGTAATCTTTCATCGGGAATCCCTGTCCTCACGGATCGCCCGGCGGATCGCCGCCCGGCTGACTTTTACCGGACTCATTAAAAAACCCTCCCTGGTGCGAACCAGCTTCACCAGGGGGACATCTTTTTCCGCCGGCACTTGACGGATAAGTTCCACCCGGTTTTCGCCCTTCCAATCAGGAATCCACTCGTCGCCCGGCCTAAATTCGGGAAGCCGCAACCGTTTGCCTTTGTCAATCGTATAGCTCATAAAGTGGGAATTTCCCATAAACACCCCCCAAGTCAAGCCGGTTTGGACGGACACGTTTTTCTAATATACGTACTGGTACGCATAGACGCGGAGGAGGCGAGACGCTAAACATAACCGGGTAGTGACGAGTTCGAGCTGCCGGGTTTGTGCGCGGGATTGGTTACCGGACTCATTTTTGACTTGGCAGAGTTGCTGCTAGATGGTAGTTGAAAATGTCTCATTAGAAACCTTGGGTCATGGCGGGTTAGTGGCACTGGCAAGCAGATTGAGCCGGTTGAAGGCTCGACAGAATTTGAATTCATAACTTTGGTTTTCAGCAGGATATGATTCTTCGTTTATCAGTCTCTCGGGTCGCCCGGCGCGCGCAAAGGGCGTTCACTTTGGTTGAAGTGATGGTGGCGATGGCCATTATCGGCATCGCGTTCACCGCGCTCTATGCGGGAATCACCATGGGCACCACCACGATCGCGCAAGCGCGGGAGAGTCTGCGGGCGAACCAGATCTTGACCGACCGCATCGAGGAATGCCGCCTTTATTCTTGGGACTATTTGACGAATTCCTCCAATATCCCCACTAATTTCGTCGAGCCGTTTTATCCCACCAACAGCAATCTGGCCGTCAGCGACGTGGTGGTGGGGACGAATGGCATTGGCAGCACCTTTTCCTATTACGGAACCATGTCGATCGGGGCGGTCAGCCTGACCAATAACTACGCCGATGGCTTGAGGCTGATCACCGTCACTCTCGTCTGGACCAATGGCAGCGTCCAGCGCACCCGAACAATCTCAACTTATGTTGCTCGCAATGGAATGCAAACTTTCGTCCAATAGGCGTCGCGGAACCGCCGCGATGACCCTGGTGGAAATGCTCGTCGCCTCCGGGGTGGGTGGGCTGATCTTCGTGGCCGTGGCGAACCTCACCACCTACACGACGCGGACGTTCGCCTCGATGATGAACTACACGGAGATGGACCAGAAGAGCCGCTACACCTTGGATCAAATGACTTCCGATATCCGTTCCTGCGATCGCTTGGCCAACTACAGTTCCACGAATTTGGATTTGGTGGTCGGCGGCCTCACCAATTTGAACTACAATTACGATGCGGCTGGCCGGCAGATGACCCGCACCAAATCGGGGGTCGTGAAGGTGCTTTTGACCGAGTGCGATACGGCCACTTTCACGGCTTTTGGTCGGGGCACGCTCAGCGGCACCTTCGACCAATTCCCGGCGACGAATGCCACTGACGCCAAGCTGATCAAGATGGATTGGACGTGCAGCCGGCAATATTTGGGCAGTAAAGTGAACACCGAGAGTGTGCAGTCCGCCAAAGTGGTCATGCGTAAACAGTAATCAATCGTTTATGAAAATTCGAATTTCCCAACAATCCGGCAGCGCTTTGGTGGTCACGCTCTGCACCATTGGAATCATTGGCATAGCGTTGGCCGCGCACTTGGACATGACCGCCACCCAAAACCGCTCCGTAGCCCGCTCGGAAGCGTGGAATTCCTCCTTGGTCATGGCCGAAACCGGGATTGAAGAAGCGGTTCAAGCGCTGTATAGAAATTCGACCAACGGCACGGCCTTGACCGGACAGGGTTGGGTCAGCAACGGGACGGTTTTCACTTTGTCCCGCGCTTTCGATTCGGGCCGTTATTCCATGATCATTTCCAACTCCAGTACGCCCGTCATTTATTCCACCGGTTATCGCACCACGCCGCTGGGCACCAATGAAATCAGCCGCACCGTGCGTGCGACCACACAGATAAACGCCTTGTTTGCCAAGGGGTTGTTGGCCAAGGGCACAATCAGTCTCGGCAACGGCAATGTGAGTAGTTTTGATTCCGCAATCGATGGCAATTTCGTCAGAGGTGTTACTGGTGCAAGATCCAATGGGGACACGACCTCGCTCACGAGTTCAATCAGCATTGGGCCTAATGGCGGCATAAATGGCCACGCTTCGGTGGAACCAGGTGGCACTATCACCGCCGGAGCGCAAATTGGCCCCGTCGGCACGGCCGGGACTCAGGCTGGCTACACCTCTTTCAGCGCATCCGGCACCATTCCCAATGTGGTGCTGCCTTCGGGCGTGGGTTCCGGTCTCGGCACCGCGATTGGCGGCAAGACCGTCTTTAGCGGTTCCATCGACAGCGGTGTTTGGAACTGCGCTGGATCCCTTCCCGCGATTACCGTTTCCGCCGGTGCCCACGTCGTCATGTTCGTTGGCGGCAGTGTGAGCTTTTCGGGCAACGGTGGCATATCGATTGACGCCACCTCCTCGTTGACGATTTATCTTGCAGGAAGTCTTTCCCTCAGCGGAAATGCCTTCATCAACAATGCTGGCAACGCCTTAAATTTTGGCATTTATGGCTTGCCTAGTTGCACGTCCATTTCAGTTTCTGGCAATGGTGTCCTCACGGCGGTGATTGACGCACCCCAAGCAGACCTAACGTTTAACGGGGCCGGCAATAGGGGTGGTTTTGCCGGTGCCGCCATCGTCAACTCCGCGACGTTCAACGGCAACGGAACCGGATTCCACTATGATGAAAATTTGGGGCGCACCGGCCCCTCGAATGGATTCGTCGTCAGCGGCTGGGACGAACTGTAGGC
>JAYUBJ010000239.1:0-1973 GCA_043740915.1 Verrucomicrobiota bacterium | reverse complement strand
GCGCCCAACGTTCACCGTATTGCGGGCTGCCCAACAACCGGTCCACCACGCGCAGGTAGGCGTCCGACGACGTGTCCGCGAGAAAGGCGTGCAGTTCCTCGCGCGTCGGCGGCAGGCCGATGAGATCCAGGTAAACGCGCCGCAGCAACACCGACCGATCCGCCGCCGGCAACGGTTTCAAGCCGCGCACTTGCTGTTCGGCCGCAATGAATGAATCGATGGGATTCTGCGTTGAATCCGCGCCCTTCACCTTGGGCAGCTGCGGACGAACCGGTGGCAGGAACGCCCAATGTTGGCGCGGGTCGGGCTCCGGCCTTTCGTCTTTCGGGGCGATGGCACCTTGTTTAATCCAAGTTTTGAGCAGTTGGATTTGCTCCGGCTTCAAGGGTTCGCCCTCCGGGGGCATGCGCTCTTCCTTGTCGGCCGCGGTGACGCGTTCGATCAAGTGACTTTTATCCGCGTCACGGGCGTGGATGGCCATTCCGCTTTTACCGCCCTTGCGAATCGCGGCTGCGGTGTCGAGGCGCAGTCCGGATTTTTGTTTCAATGCGCCGTGGCATTCGTAACAACGGTTGGCGAGGAGCGGCTTTAGCTGGCGCACATAATCCACCCGCTCCTCGGCGGGTGCGGACGCCGCCAAACAAATCCAAAAGGCGAAAATGGCGCCAAGCGTCTTCACGGCGTGATGGTGTTTGGCTTCAATTAACCGGAAGCCATAACAGAAAAGTCACAGGCGGGGCAACGCAGGAATTTGACCAGACTGCGGGAGTTCAACCGCAGATGAACGCAGATGAACGCAGATGGGAAAAGGGGTTGGAGCGCGGCTGTGTCCCGCGCCGCACGGGATCAGCCGCAGCAGCCTCGCCCTGAGCGGTCGTGAAATTAATTCTGATGCGTCCCGCTTTTTCGACGCGCTGCGGCTGGTCCCGCAGTGGGCGCGACACAGCCGCGGTCCGTTTAGGTTGATCAAGCGCTGCGACTCCGCAGGCAGCCGGGTAGCGGCGGGCGTCCTCGCCTGCCGTAGAGCCGCGGCGTCTCGCCCGGCGGGAAAAACCTATCGCATAACCACGTGGTGCGAAATTTGTCCGGCGTTTCTCGCCTCGCTCCGTTTCGGCCGGGCGGCGAGACGCGCGCCCTCTACGTCAGGCGGGACGCCCGACGCTACCGCTCAGAGCCCCTTTGAAATCATGTATTTCAGCAGGTCGCCGACGCGGTTGCTGTAGCCCCATTCGTTGTCATACCAACTGATCAACTTGAAGAAACGCTTGTTCAACTCGATGCCGGAACCGGCGTCGTAGATCGAGGACGAGGTGCAATGAATGAAATCGCTGCTCACCACTTCGTCGTTGGTGTATTCGAGGATGCCTTTGAGATAAGTCTCGCTCGCTTTTTTCATCGCGGCGGAAATTTCGGCGTAGCTGGTTTCCTTCGTGGTCTTGAACGTCAAGTCCACCACCGAGACCGTGGGAACGGGCACGCGGAACGCCATGCCAGTGAGCTTTCCTTTCACTTCGGGGCACACGAGGCCGACGGCCCGGGCCGCGCCGGTGGTGCTGGGAATGACATTCTGCGCCGCGGTGCGTCCGCCTTTCCAATCTTTTTTGCTGGGGCCGTCCACGGTTTTCTGCGTGGCGGTATAGGCGTGCACAGTGGTCATCAGGCCTTCCTCGATGCCGAATCCTTCCTTGAGCAGCACATGCACCAGCGGCGCGAGGCAGTTCGTGGTGCAGCTCGCGTTGGAAATGATGTGGTGCTTCGCGGCTTCGTACTTCTCATGGTTCACGCCCATGACGACGGTGATGTCTTCGTTCTTCGCCGGGGCGGAGATGATGACTTTCTTCGCGCCCGCGACAATGTGGCCGTAGGCGGATTTGGGATTGGTCTTGTCGGCGTCGGTGAAGAGGCCGGTGGATTCGATGACGACATCCACGCCGAGCGCTTTCCACGGTAACTCCGCCGGGGTCCGGGCGCTG
>JAYUBJ010000238.1:0-1973 GCA_043740915.1 Verrucomicrobiota bacterium | reverse complement strand
TTGTCCTTGGCCGTGAAGAACGCGGCACCGAACAGCACCACCACCACCAACAGCCCGTGCAGGCCGCTGGAGGCAATTAAACATTTTTTTTGCAGGCGGCTCATCGGTCAGCGTGTCGGATCGGTGCGCAGGGAAACTTTGGTGATGCCGTTGCGCTGGCATCGGTCAATGATCGCGTAGGGATACTTGGTGAGGGCATTTTCGTCGGCGCGAATAAAAACCAGCATGCTCGAATTGTCGCGGTAAATACTCACCAACTCTCGTTCAATCTGGTCGATGGTCATTTGTTTGCGGTCCAACTGATAAATCCCTTGCGCGTTCACCTCAACGTTATGCACGTCGCTTTTGACAATTGGTTTGTCCGGACTACCGCCCTTGGCCAGTTTCAATTCCATCCCCTGTTCCAGCAGCGGCGTGGTGATGACGAAAATGATCAGCAGCACGAACGCAAGATCAAGCAGGGGCGTGATGTTGATTTCACTCAACGTCACCAGGGAACCGCGCTGAGAAAAGCGTCTCATAAAAAGCGTCTCATAACTACCCGGCGTCGTCTTCCTTCATGTATTCGGTTTCCATTTTCGACACGAGTTCCTGGGCGAAATTATCGAGCTCCACCGTCAGCACCCGCAGATTATGCACCAGCCAGTTGTAGCCGAACATCGACGGAATGGCCACGAGCAGTCCGGCGACGGTCGTGACCAGGGCGGCCGAGACACCCGGGGCCATGGTCGCGAGGCTGGCGTTGCCCTGCTGGGCGATCGCGCCGAACGTGCTCATCACGCCCCACACCGTCCCGAGCAACCCGAGGAACGGCGCACCGCTCACGGCAATCGCGAGCAGGATCAGGCCCGATTCGAGCTTCAACGACTCCCGCGCCACCGCGCCTTCGAGCGTGCGTTTCACATGTTCCATCGATTTCAACGAGACAAATTGTTTGCGCCCGTCACCGGCCGCGGTCTTCAGCCGCGTGTCGAGTTCGAGGCAGCCGGCTTGATAGACGGTAAACAGCGGACAACCCTCCACCTGCACCCGGCGGTCGAAGATGCCCATCACATTGGTCTGGCCACGAAATTCCGTGTCGAAGTATTGGTTGAGTTTCTTGGCCTGGCGCATCTGCCAGGCTTTCGAAGCCATGACCGACCAGGCGAAAACCGAGAAGATCGCCAGGATGATGATGATGGCTTTCCCCTCCACCGTGGTTTGCTTGATAATGTAAATTATCTCGGTCTGATTGGCCGCAGCAGCGAAAAAATGTAAGGACGCGCTCATTAATAATTACTCTGGAACCGAATGCTTGATCCGGTGGAAATGGTGTACCGCCCGTTCGCCGAATGGTCAAAACCTTTCGGCACGCCTTTCGGCACGCCGGACGATTTTTTGCGTCCCGGTTGAAAGTCGGCCCGCTACTGTCCGGCCGGACCACTGGAGTTCATCGCCACCCACCGCGAGAATTTGCTTCCCATGCTGACGGCGAGGGCTTGGCCGTATTCGAGAAAAGTGCAGGAGATTGAGGAGAGCCATGGGTAGAGATGCGCTGCCGCGCGTCCCCCCCTCGGTAGGGATGCGCTGCCGCGCAGTCACCATTTGCCGACACGGTCGGCGCGAGCACCGCGCGCATCTCCACCCTTCAGGCCTGGCCGCCTTCCCGCAATCCATCCGCTCCCAAATCTCTCCGTCTTGCGCCGACCCGATCCGCTCGCAGCGCGGCGCTCGAGTCCTTCGCCGCTGGTTGAGGTTGACCCCGGACAGAAGTTGCCCGCGGATAACGCGGATAAACGCGAATAAAACCGGAGGAACGATTCTGCCTGGAAAAACCCCGACGGCTTCCACTGACTGATTTTTCCAAGCTACCGGGTTTGCCGGGAGTAATTCCCGGTTCACGTCGGTTTGCCACGCAGCGGCGCCACACCGAAAGGCTCGGTGCTGGCAGACCGCGGTTTGTCTCAAACCGCAGCGCGTCGCCAGCAAACCTG
>JAYUBJ010000237.1:0-6697 GCA_043740915.1 Verrucomicrobiota bacterium | reverse complement strand
TAGCGCAGCCGTCCTCGGCTGCGAGTTCCCGGGGCGTCCGCGCCCCGGGTTCTTTCGTGCGGCGGGACGCCGCCCGAACTCGCAGGCGGGACGCCTGCGCTACACGGGCAGTGCATGTATGCGTCCCCGCCTTCGTGCGCTCCGCCTCCAACCTTGACGACACCACCGGAAACCGATTACAACCTCGCCCTGATTCAGCCCATGCGAAACGCCCGCGCGACCTCCCATTGTTTGCGCGCCGACGCATTCGAAATCAGCCTTTATGCCCGTTGAAATCAAGTCCGCCGCCGATGCTGCCTCACCCGCCGGGGAAACGAAGAATCCCAACCGTGCGCAAGCTGAAGGTTTGCGCGACCTGACTCCTCTGCAATGGAAGTCGGGCATCGCGGCCTGGTTGGGCTGGCTGTTCGACGGCCTCGACATGCACCTCTACGGTTTGGTGGCCGGGACCTTCGTGACGTTCTTGCTGTTTAATCAAGGGCTGATTCCTTCAACCACGTCGCTGGACGCAGCGGCCACTGAGCTTGTCCGCGAGAAGAGCAGTTGGATTCAAGCAGCGTTCCTCGTCGGCTGGGCGCTGGGTGGCGGATTCTTCGGACGCATCGGCGATAAACTGGGCCGCAGCCGCGCGTTGAGCCTCACGATTCTCACCTACGCCTGCTTCACCGGCCTCTCCTTTTTTGCGCAAACGTGGTGGCAACTGCTGATCTTCCGCTTCGTCGCCGCGCTCGGCATCGGCGGCGAATGGGCGGTCGGTTCCGCGCTGCTCTCGGAAACCTGGCCCAAGCATTGGCGTCCGTGGATCGCTGCCGTGTTGCAAACGGGAGTCAACATCGGCGTGCTGCTGGCCTGCTTGACGACGTTTCTCATGGCGGATCTGCATCCCAAATACGTTTTCCTGGTCGGCGTGCTGCCGGCGCTGCTCGTGTTCTGGATCCGGCGCCACGTGCCGGAACCGGAGGAATGGCACGCCGCCAAGCGGGAAGCGCGTGACCACGAGCCGGGCATCGCCGATCTTTTTCGCGGCCCGGTATGCCGCACGACGCTGCTGACGATTGTCGTGTGCGCCTGTGGCTTGACCGCGTGGTGGTCCTTCATGTTCTGGCACACGCAACATCTCCGCAATTTGCCGGATCTCGCCGCTGCGGTGAACGTGGATTACGCGAAAACCTTTCTTTCCGGCACGGAGACAGCCAATCCCCCCAACCCCGCCGAATGGGCCAAGGGACAAAAACAAAAAGTGGTCAGCACCGCCTTTTTCGTCGTAATCAGTTCTTCGATCCTCGGCAACTTCTTTGCGGCATTGCTGGCGCGGTGGTTGGGTTACCGCCGCTCCATCGCGCTGTGCTACCTGGGTTTCTTCCTCACCATGTTCGCCACCTTCATCCAGCCGCGCGGCTACCAATCGCTGCTCTGGTTCTGGTTCCCGGCGGTGGGCTTTTTCTCCGGCGTCTTCGGGCTGTTCACCATGTATCTGCCGCCGCTTTTCCCCACGCTGCTGCGGACCACGGGCGCGGGCTTTTGTTACAACATCGGCCGCATCGCGTCGGCGGTGGGGGTCGTGTATTCCGGCTCGCTGTCCAGTGGAGGCAATTTCAGCAGGACCCTGATCTTCGCCAGCTTCCTGTTCCTCCCGGCGATGCTCGTGGCGTTGCTGCTGCCGGAACCGCCGGACCTTAATTCGGCGGTCGCGCCCGTGGATTGAGCCGCCCTAAAAGCCCGGCACAAAAAAGAGGCGCTGAAAAATTCAGCGCCTCGCAAAAGACCACCCAACCGCCCGTCTCGGGCCGTTATTTCTTGTCTTCTTTCTTTTCGCCCTTGTCGTTTTTCTCATCCTTCTCCCGTTTTTCCAGTGCCTTGAGGACCTCCGGCGGCGCGTTGGCGTTGATCTGGGTGAGAATCTCCACCGTCAGGTCGTTCTCGCCGTTGGTGTAGAGAATGATTGGCGTGTTGTTGATGGATTCCGACGCCGTGTCGAGGACCATGGTGTAGCCGCCGGTCTTGACTTTGAGGTTGATCGCGTCGCGGATTTCCTTGAGCACGTTGTCGCGCATGCGGCGTTGCTGCTCGGTCAAGGTGGCCTGGGCCGAACTGTCAAACTGACGGATGTTTTGCTCGATCTCCTTCATCTCCAGGACCTTTTTCTCCGCCGCCTGCTTGCGCTTGTCCCGCTCGGTGACGGCGACCGCCTGGTCGTTGGCGCTGGCGATCAGCTTGCTGTATTCGTCGGCGATTTTTTGGTACTCGTCGATCATCTCCTTGCGCTTCTTCATGAAGTCCTGCTGGCGGTCCTTCAGGTTCGCGTCGGCTTGCTTCGTCTTCCAAAAGCCTTCAAATATTTTCTTGAGGTCCACCGTGGCAATCTTGGTTTGCGCCTGGAGCGGGGCGGCCAACAGCAATACTGCGGCAGCGAGGAGGGATTTTAGGATCGTATTTTTCATGGATTGGGTCGGATTAAAACTCGCGGGTGTAACCCACGCCGAATTGGAATTTGCCGCTGCTGCCGTTGGCGGGATCGTGACTGATGGGAATGCCGTAATCGAGCCGGAGCGGGCCGATGGGCAGATTGAGCCGGAACCCAATGCCGTAGTTGTCGTTATACATGCCCGTATTAAAGCCTTTCTGACTGAAACTGTATGGATCCTGGTAAACCATGCCGATGTCATAGAACAGCGCGACGCGTAAACGTTCAATAATCGGAATGCTATACTCCACGGTACTGAACCAATACGTGTCGCCGCCGAGCGGTTCGGTGTTGGCGTCCTTGGGGCCGACCTTGCGCAGCTTGTAGCCGCGCAACGAATACATGCCGCCCAGGAACCACCGGTCAAACAACGGCACGCGCGGTGACTGGCCATAGTTCTGCACCACGCCGGCGCGACCGGCGATTTCCAAAACGTGCCCGGTGGCAAACCCCTTGATATACCAGGAGGAGCGTAGTTCCACCTTGTAGAAGTCCGTGTCACCGCCAAACGGCCCGCCCGCCAGTTCCGTCAACAGCTCCGTGCGCTGGCCGCGGTCGGGCAGCGTGGCATTGTTGCGCGTGTCGTAGGCCAGCGTCATCCCGACCTTGGACACGATGCGGTCACCCGCTTCCTGTTGGATCGCCTGCGAGGCGAGCGGGCTGACGTGGTGGATGCCGATGTTTTCGATGGTGTAGCTGACGCCGCCGATCAAAAAGTCGCTGCCCAAGGCCCTTGTCAAACCGAGGCGCATGCCGGTCTGCGTTTCTTCGTAAACATCGCTCAAGAAATTCAATTTGCGGTGGTACAGCTCGGTGCTGAACGCCAGTTTCCGGTTCAGAAACCACGGCTCGATGAACGTCAGCACATAATCCTGCCGCTGCGTGCCCACGGTGGCGCGCAGCCGGAATTTCTGGCCGCCGCCGGTGAAATGAGGCGGGTGGAACAAATCGAAGTTACCCTGGCTGACTTCCACAAAGCCGACCACGCTGTCCACGGAACTGAAGCCGGCGCCGAGGGTGAAATTGCCGGTGTTCTTCTCCTCCACACCCACGATCAGATTCTTGCGGTTGGGCACGTCGGTCGGCTCGTTCTGCGTGTCCACCTTCTCGAAGTATTGCAAACCTTCCAGCCGCTGCTTGCTCAACTTCACCCGCACCATGTCAAACGGCTCGCCCGGCGACACCGCCAATTCGCGCCGGATCACCTTGTCCTTGGTCTTGGTGTTGCCCCGGATTTCAATCTTCTCGATGAAGGACTTTTCGCTCTCCTCGATCTGGTAGGTCAGGTCAATGTTGCCCGTCTCCGTGTTGGCATTCTTGGCGGCGATCACGTGCGTATCGATGTAGCCCTTGGAACCGTAAAAATCCTGGATGGACTCGGTGTCTTTGGACAGCCCCTTCGGCGTGAAGGTGCGGCCGGGGTTCATTTTCAGGGCCTTGGTGAGATCGGCCGTCGGAAACAGGGCGTTGCCTTTGACAGCGAGGGCTCCCACACTGTATTTCTTGCCTTCGAAAACGACGAACCGAATCGCAATCCGCTTGGGGTTGATCTGGTCGATCTTCACCTCCTTGATTTCAAAATCGATGTACCCTTCGTTGCGGTAGAAATCCGCCAGCTTTTCCTTGTCGTCCTCGAACTGCTCATCCTTCAAAACCCCGGTGCCGGTGAGCCAGGAAAACATCCAGCGCTTGCGGGTCTTGATCTGCTTGGCCAGCTTCTTGGGCGGAAACGCCTGCGACCCGACAAATTCCAGGCTGGCGATGCGCACCTTCGGGCTTTCCTCGACCTCGAACGTGACGGTGCCGCGGCCCGACTTTTCATTGATGTTCAACGAATACTTGACCAGCGTCTTCTGGTAGCCAGCCTTCTGATACAGCTTCTGCAACTCCTGCGCGTCCGTGAACAGCTTCCGTTCGTCCAGCGGCGCGCCCGTCTTCGAGGTGAGCTTTTTTTGCAGCTTGGCAGTGCTGTACTTCTTGTTGCCCGTAAATTTGATGTCGGTCAGCAGCGGCTTGCCCTGCACCACATAGGTCAAGTTTACCCCGCCGTCGGCCGGCGCTTCCGAGACGCGGATGTTGTAGAAAAAACCGGTGCCGAAAAGATTGCGGACGTCGTCATCCACGCCCGTCTTGGTATAAGCATCGCCCACCTTGACGCGGATGTTGGCGCGGATCAACTCATCGCTTACGGCCGGCGGGCCGACGTGTTCGATCTTGATTTGTTGGACCTTCGGTTTTTCCTGGGCCTGGGCACCGGGGAGCCAATAGAGGAGTAACGCCAGCAGGACGCAGTAACGGCGGAGCAAAGATTTCATTCGTTTATTTATCCATTCGGCACGTCGTCGTTGCTGAATTTGGCGGCGCTTTCGAAGCGCGTGTAACTCTTCAAGAACGTCAGATTCACGTCCCCCGTCGGGCCGTTGCGCTGCTTGGCGATCAACAGGTTCACCGGCACCGCGTCCTGTTCCTCGCGCGCGCCGCCGTCTTCGTCTTCGCCGCTGCTCGGCTTGTACAACAGCGCCACCAGGTCCGCGTCCTGTTCGATCGCGCCGGATTCACGCAAATCCGACAGCCGCGGCTTGCGGTTTTTGTCCTTCTCCAACTCGCGGTTCAACTGGCTCAGGACGATGATCGGCACTTTCAATTCCTTGGCCAACGCCTTGACGCCATTGGAAATGTCCGCGATTTCCTGCTGCCGATTTTCGGCCCGGCGCGAAGTAGAATTGAGCAGTTGCAAGTAGTCAATCACGAAAAGCTTGACGCCGTGCTGCTGCCACATCCGCCGCGCTTTGGCCCGCAATTGCAGGATCGACAGCCCCGGCGAGTCGTCGATGTACAACGGTGCCAGCGACAGCTTGCCCGCCGCGCCGGTGAGCTTCGGAAAGTCCCGTTCCGCCAGAAAACCCTCCCGAATACTCCGCAGGTTGACCCGCGAGCGCGAGCATAACATGCGCAACACCAGCGACTCAGCGGTCATTTCCAGACTGAACACCCCCACCGGCAGCCGCTCTTCCAACACCACGTGCTCGGCAATGTTCATGGCCAGCGACGTCTTGCCCATCGAAGGACGCGCGGCAATCACAATCATTTCCCCGCCGTGCAGGCCGCTGGTCAGTTTGTCCAGATCCGGGAACCCCGTGGCGACGCCCGTAAGCATCCCTTGTCGCGCATGAAAATCTTCAATCTTGTTGATCGCCCCATGCACCAGTTCCTTGATGGTCAGGGTGCTCGCTTCCACCCGCTCCTCACTGATCCGCAGCACATCGCGCTCGACTTCGTCCAGCAAAGCGTCCACCTCGCCCTCATACTCGTGCACCCGGCCCACCACTTCCGTGCAGGTCCGGATCATTTTCCGCAACAGGCTTTTTTCCCGGACGATGTCGGCGTAATAACTGAGGTTCGCCGCCGAGGGCACCGCATCGAGCAGCGCCGACAAGTAAGCAATGCCACCGATCGTGTCCAATTGCTGTTTGTCTTTGAGCCGTTGCTGCACGGTGATCAGGTCGATGGGCGCCTTCTGGTCGTACATCGCCACGAGCAGCTCGAACAAATGCTGGTGGCGCAGGTCGTAAAAGACCTCGCTCCCACCCTTGAACTTTTCGAGGCACAGGCCCACGCATTCGTTGGGTGAAAGCAGCATGCAGCCCAGCACCCCCTGCTCCGCCTCGAGGGAATGCGGGGGCAGCCGGTCCACTTTGGAAAGATCCACCGCCGCGGATTTATGCCGTCGCGATTTTTTCAAATCCGGCGGCGCGCCACCGGCTTCCGAGCCAACGCTGTCAATCATGGGTGCAAGCAGAATGGAAATGTGCCGGATTCTCAATGGGTAACTTTAAACTCTTGCCACCACCTTGTTCCGCACCACTTCACAACTTGTTCACCGCCTGCACCCGCTTGCCCGCAACTTACTCACAAAATCTCCTCGACGGAACCGCGAAACCGACTGGCAACCCGCGCATCACCCAGATCCTCCCCCTGTAGCCGCACGCCTTCAGGCTGCGCTCCCCGCCTGCGCCCCAACACGCCTGCCACTGGCACACACCTGCGCAACCTGAAGGTTGCAGCTACAAGTTGCGGCCGCCGTACCGGTTTGTTGCCCGCGGCTCACGCGGCTGGGACGAATAGGATGAGAATGCGGCTGCCGGCCATGGCAATTTTTTGAGGTTCTTGGTTTTCCAGTCCCGGTTTAATTCGCGTGATTCGCGTGATTCGCGGGCCACTCCATGCCCCAGC
>JAYUBJ010000236.1:0-6700 GCA_043740915.1 Verrucomicrobiota bacterium | reverse complement strand
CAAGGATTGGCATCAGCCCGCCTATCGCGTCGGCCAGTTGCTCGAATGGCTTTATGTGCGGCGCGTGACGGGTTGGGAGGCGATGACAAACCTGCCCAAGCTGCTGCGGGAGCAACTGGCGAAGGAATTCTCCATCACCACGCTGGAACTGGCCCACCAGCAGGGAGCGTGCGATACCACCCGGAAATTTCTCTGGCGCTTGACGGATCATGCGCTCATTGAAAGCGTCCTGATCCCCGCCAATCCCGCGCTCTATGGTGAGGCGAGCGACCGCCATACGCTGTGTGTCTCCACGCAAGTCGGCTGCGCCTACGGCTGCAAATTCTGCGCGAGCGGACTCGACGGCTGGAAACGCAACCTCGGCGCCCATGAAATCATCGAACAAGTGCTCGCGGTGGAACGGTGGGGCGCGACCGAAAGTTCAAAGTTCAAAGTTCAAAGTTCAAAGTTGCCGGACACGCCAGCCTCCACTTTGAACGTTGAACCTGAAACTTTGAACTCACCTCCCAACCGCCTGGTGAACAATCTGGTGATCATGGGCATGGGCGAGCCGCTGGCCAATTACGACAACCTGCTTCAGGCGCTCCGCATCCTGAACGCGCCATGGGGTGGGGCGATCGGCGCGCGCAAGATCACCGTGTCCACCAGCGGCCTCGCGCCCCAAATCCGCAAGCTGGCCGACGAACCGCTCCAGTTCCGCCTCGCCATTTCGCTGCACGGCGCGACCGACGAAACACGGAACAAAATCATGCCGATCAACAAAAAATACCCGCTCAAGGAATTGACCGCCGCCTGCGAATATTACCAGGCGAAGAAGGGCCGCATGATCACGCTGGAGTACATTCTGATCGCCGGAGTGAACGATGGCTCCGACCAGACCCGGCCGCTCGCGCAGCTCGCGCACCGGCTGCACGCGAAGGTGAATTTGATCCCCTACAACAAGGTCGAAGGCCTGCCGTGGGCGCGCCCGACGGAAGCGGCGCAAGAGGCTTTTCTCGCGGCGCTGGAGCGACAGGAGGTCATCGCCACGCTCCGTCTTGAGAAGGGCGGCGACATCGACGCCGCGTGCGGCCAACTGCGGCTGAAAACGGAGCGTGAACTGGCGAGCACCACGCTATGATCGCGCTGCTTGATTACGGCTCCGGCAACTTGCGCAGTGTCCAGAAGGCGCTGCTCAAAGTTGGCGCGGACGTGCGTGTGGTGCGTGGTCCCGACGCGATGCGCGACGCGCGGGCGGTCGTGCTGCCGGGCGTCGGCGCGTTCGACGACTGCATCACGGCCATGCAACGGCAGGAGTTGCTGGGAGGCGTGAAGGAGTTCATCCAGACCGGACGCCCGTTCCTCGGCATCTGTGTCGGCTACCAAGCGTTGTTTGAAAAGAGCGAGGAGTTCAACAGTTGCGCCACCGGACTGGGCATTTTTGGCGGCAAGGTGGTTCGCTTCACCGCAACGCCGGGTTTGAAAATTCCTCAAATCGGCTGGAACCAGATCGACTTCACGCAGCCGGCCTGTCCTTTGTTCAAAGGCATTGCCAGTGGCAGCTACGTTTATTTCGTCCACAGTTTTTATCCGCAGCCGCTGGACGAATCCATCGTCGCCACGCGCACGGAGTATGGCGGAAACTTCGCCTCCGCCGTGTGGAAGGGCAATGTTTTCGCCACGCAGTTTCACCCGGAGAAAAGTCAGGGCGTCGGCCTGGCGTTGCTGAAGAACTTTGTGGACCTGGCGGGTTAAACTCCGGTTCCGAAATCGCATGGGGTAGCACGGGCAACCTGCCCATCCCGCCAGGCCACTGGGCCGGCGGAATGGGGGAGTGGAGCGAATTGGATCTGAGGAAACAGGATCACGTCGCGGATGCCTTGCTGGCCACGCAGCATCATGCACAGAGGGTCAATGCCTACGCTGTTTTTGGGCGCCAACCCTTTTCGCTGCTCGCGTTCTGTATGGAGGTGGTGTTTCAGAAAGCTGAAGAACCTTTGGATCGCCAATCCATTCCGTCCATTTCTGAAGCAGACCGCTCAATTCGCCTCCGTAAGGCTGTAGGGCAAAGAGTTTGAAGTTTTTGATGATTTGATGGTGAGACTGCGGTTTTATCAGCGGCTTTTCAATTTCTTGAGAACCGAAGAGTGAAAGAGTCGCGGTGGACTTTCCGACGTTTTTTGAGGCGACAGACTTGCCGACGAAATCACCCATCGGCTCAAGTCCCTTCCCAAATCGCCGCAGTATCGCGGCGATGGCTTCACTGCTGTTGTCCACTCCAATCCAACGCCGACCCGTGTGCGAGGCTGTGTTGTCCGGGTAATACTCGCCGGTTGCGAGCGTGATTCAGTTCCGTGCGTCCGCTTTGTAGTCCGAGAACGCCTTTGGTTTGTTTGTGGACGATTGTTTCACTGATGCACAGTATTTCAGCGGTTCGCGCGCGAATCAAGCAATGCGACTTCTCACTTCGGCTTCATCTGCGGAAACAGGATCACGTCCCGGATGCTTTCCTGGCCGAGGAGCATCATGCACAGGCGGTCGATGCCGATGCCGATGCCGCCCGACGGAGGCATGCCGTGTTCGAGCGCGACGAGGAAATCTTCGTCGAGCTTCTGCTGCTCGCCGCCGGCCTGGTGCTCCAGTGTGTTGCGCTGTGCAATGGGATCGTTCTGTTCCGTGTACCCGGGCGCGATCTCCTGCCCGTTGATGCAGCACTCAAACACTTCCACCGTGGTTGGGTCGTCGGGAGAAAGTTTGGCCAGCGGCACGAGTTCCTTCGGCAAGTGCGTGACGAACGTGGGTTGAATGAGCGTTGGTTCGATGAGCTTCTCAAAGACAGCGCCGGTGACTTCGAAGTCTTCGTATTCCTTGCCGATCTCGGCGCCGAGATCGTGCGCGCGTTGACGCCGATCTGCTGGAGAAATGTCGAACCAATCCGCGCCGGCCTTTTCGCGGACGAGATCTTTGTATTTCGCGCGCCGCCAGTTTGGCGAGAGATCGATGGTTTTGGTCACCTTGCCGTCGGCATCTTTCGATTCGATGGTAAGCGTCCTCAGCACCTTTTCTGCGACGTGGCAGATCACCGATTGCACGGTCTCCATCATCGAGGCGTAATCCCCGAACGCCTCGTAGGCCTCAAGCATCGTGAACTCCGGGTTGTGCTTGCGTGACAAGCCTTCGTTGCGGAAATTCTTTCCGATCTCGAACAGCTTGTCGATGCCGCCCACGAGCAGTCGTTTGTGATACAGCTCCAGCGCAATGCGCAGGTAGAAGTCACAGCCGAGCGCGTTGTGATGCGTCTTGAACGGCGCGGCGGCCGCGCCGCCGGGAATCGCCTGCATCATCGGCGTCTCGACTTCCACGTAGCCGCGTGCGTGGAAGAAATTCCGGATCTCGCGAACGATGGCGCTCCGGAGCAGGAACGTTTTCTTCACTTCGTCGTTGCCCATCAAATCCAGGTAGCGCTGGCGGTACCGGATTTCGGTGTCGGCCACGCCATGCCATTTCTCCGGGGGCGGACGCAGCGCTTTGGTGAGAATCACAAAGCTCGCCAGCTTTACGCTCGGCTCGCCCGTCTTGGTGGTGAAAAGCGTGCCGGTCGCGCCGATGAAATCGCCGAGGTCGAGGTGCTTGAAGATGTCGAACTGGTCGTCGCCGAGGACATTTTTCTGCGCGTAAATCTGGATGCGCCCGCTTTGGTCTTTGAGGTCGATGAACATGCTCTTGCCCATCTCACGGTGCGCGGTGATGCGTCCGGCAATGGCGACCTCGCGGCCCTCGACATGATTCGCGCGCGCCTGGCCGCAGCCTTCCGTGGGCGTGAATTTATTGGCAAACGGATTGATGCCTTTGGCCTGCAAGGCGGCCAGCTTGGTCTTGCGTTGTTCGATCAGCGAATTTGTTTCGTCCATACAGCAGCCCCGATGAAACACGGAGCTTCCACGGAAGTCCAAGGGTTTGTTGGGCAGGGAGGAAATGCGTTGCGGCCGACGTCCCCAAAATGCTCGTTGTGTGTAGGAGACGAGGTAACGAGTCTCTAATTTCTCCCGTTTCGGAAGTGTATGTTAGCGACTCCTCACCGGCGGCTCCTGCTTTATCAATGGGCGATTTGGAGCGCGGTGGGTGTTACTTCGCCGACCGGCCGTCAACCACCTTCTCCAAATCGAGCGGCCTCGGTGCGGTTGTGCCGCGCTTGAGCGTGGCGTGGAGCTGGGTGGTCTTGGTCGTGTCGCCACCGGTGGCGAGTTGAAATCGATTTTCTCGAACGGTCGCGTCGATATTGTCGAGTGGGGTAGCGTCGGCGGTGAAGCTGGCTTTGGTCAGTTCCAACCAACCGCCGCTGGTGGTCTTGATCCAACCGTTGCCGAATTGGGCGCGGCGGCGTTCGTGCGGGCTTTTGCCGTCGCGGCGGAAATCCTCGATGAACGAGTAACAACCCGTCAGGGGCTCGCCGTTGCTCCGGGTGCGGAACGTGGCGAGATGTTTCCATTGTTTCGTTTCATTCAGAAAAAAATAGGCGGCGTAGGCGGTCTTGTTTTCATTGGTCACGGCGTGAACCAGGAAGCGGCAGGTCTCACCGATTTTCCATTGATGAGGAAACATGCTCTTGCCGCCTGTGCCCTCGCCGCCGAACCGGCTGACGTTAACGCCGGCGCCTTCAAACAACACTTCGACGCGCTGATCTGTGGCCACGCTTTTGGGGTCGTTCTGGTCGCCCGGATCCCACACGGAGAAAAGCACGACCTTGTTGGTCTCCGCGCCCAGTTGCTGGATGCCGAAGTAGCCCTGGCTGAAACCGCACGCCATGAAATAGGTGCCGTGTTGCGATTCCTGGACGGTCAGTTCGTTGTAGAAAATGGTGCCGGGCGGCGCGGGATAAAATAGATGGATCGAACGCGCGGCCGCTGGCGGTTTGGGTTCCGCAGCGGTGATCGAGAGGATTGCGCCGAAGAGCACGGCAAGGAAGGGCAGGGTGGTCTTCATGGGTTTTTCTTTCGGAGTGATCCGGCAAACTCCTGCCAAAGTTCATCCACACTCTTGCCGGTGTATTCCTTAAATAATTCCGCCTTAAAACTCTTTTCCCGCAAGGCGCGATTTAGTTTTTTGACGACTTGCCGGTCGTGGTTCCTCTCAATCCACGCGAGGAAAACTGCTGTGGTTTTGTAGGCGTCGCGGTAACTCGCGCGGTCAGGATCAATGCGCGGCAGCGGAACCTGCGGCTCGAAATGCGAGAGTCGGATGTAATCGGCAATGCCCTCGACGAGCCAACCCGGCCCGCCCGGCGGATAATTTTGCGCGACGTGGGTGAGTTCATGGATGACCATGCCGAAGTCGTTGGTGTGGCCTTTGACATAATCGGCGGCGATGTCGATCACGTTTCCGCTCGTGGCGGCCACGCCTTTCATATCTTTGCGAAAATGGATAGTCACCGGGTCGGGCGGCTTGGAGCCTTCACTGGCGAGCAGTTCGCAGATCTTTGGATACCAGGCCACACACAATGTTCCCGACTGTTTCCCCCACTCCGCGAGCTCGGGGACTTCTGAGAATTCGACCGTGATGGTCGCCAGTGTTTTACCCTGACTGTCGGTGGCGCTTCCGTCCCATTGGAGGGCGCGTTTGTCGGTGGCGGTATCCGCGGCGGAGACGGATCCCGCGAGGAGCAGGACCAGCAAGAGCAAAGGAGTTTTCATTTCATGCGCCCAGCGGCACGGTGCCAAATTTACGTTGGTGCTGGTCAGGATGGCAAACGCCAAATCATTCCTGGTGTTGGCGTGCGCGCAGGACACGACCACCGAACACAACCAAAACGTCGACTGCCACGCATGGCTCGGCGCCCGCGCTCCCGGACCGCGGATTGTCCCAAACCGCAGCGCGCTGCCAGCAAACCCGGGTTGAAGTTTAACCGGGCTGCCTCGGTTCCGCCATGCGCTGCGAGTTGGTCAACTCGCGGTCCGGTTCAGTCGCACGCTTCATGGTTTTTCGCTGACCGTGGATTCTTCCGGACTCCCTCGCAAGGAACTGGGAAGCGCCCCGGCGGCGGGATGGTTTCAAATAACCCCTTGCGCTCGGACGGCGGTATTTTATAGTCACCCGACATGCGAAGTTAACGCAGACCGAATTAATCAATCAAAACCCACGACTCTCTATGGCCTACCAATACGTCAACAAACAGGAAGCACTGCTCGCCAAAGTCAAAGGCAAGACCGGAAAAATCTCCGACAAAACGCACGAAGAGCACCTCAAGCTCTACACCGGCTACGTCAACAAGACCAATGCCATCCTCAAAGAACTGGAGACGCTGTCGGTGACGCTCGACCCGGCGAACCCCGCGCACGCAAACCAGATCTACAGTGAAATCCGCTCGCGCAAGGTGGATTTTTCATTCGCGCTTGGCGGCATCATCAACCACGAGATTTACTTCAACAATCTGGGCGGCAAAGGCGGCCCCGCCCATGGCAAGGTGGCCGAACTCATCAACAAAAGTTTCGGCAGTTTCGACGCTTACAAGAAGGATTTGAAGGCCACGGCCATCGCGGCGCGCGGCTGGGTCTGGACCGGTTATGACGCGACCACCGGGTTGTTGTTCAACTATCTGGGCGACGCGCAGAACACGTTTCCGATTTGGGGCGTGAGGCCGGTCCTGGCGCTCGACACTTATGAGCACGCCTACTACGCCGATTTCTTCACGGCGCGCGGCGCGTATGTGGACGAGTTCATGAAT
>JAYUBJ010000235.1:0-1986 GCA_043740915.1 Verrucomicrobiota bacterium | reverse complement strand
GCCACTGGCCTGTTCCGGCGGGCTACCAGCCCGCCGGGCTTTTCGGCGGCAAGTTGCCGCCGAAAACGGGCTGGTAGCCCGTGCCACCCATTTTTCAGTCCGGCCCGAAGGCTGCCGGTGAGCGCGCTTGCCATGGCCCTCGGTGTGCTGGCGGGCGTGGCATTTTCCGAAACTGCTTTCGCGGAGAAAATTGTGGTCGTGGCGGGCGGTGGCACCGCTGCCAGCGGCGCAGCGGCCACCGAGTGCAAGCTCAACACTCCTTTTGGCGTGGATTTCGACCGCGCGGGCAATCTGTTCATCGTGGAAATGGCCGGCGGCGAGCGGGTGTTGAAGGTGGATGCGCGCGGCCGGCTCACTGTTTTCGCCGGTACGGGTGAGAAGGGCTTCTCCGGCGACGGGGGCCCTGCTCTCAAAGCCCGGTTTAACGGCATGCACAATCTCGCCGTCGCGCCGACCGGCGATGTTTTTGTGGCCGACACTTGGAATAGCTGCGTCCGCAAAATCGACGCCCGGACCGGCCTGGTTTCGACGGTAGTAGGTATGGGCGAAAAGGGATTTAGTAGCGATGGCGGTGCGGCGGCGCAGGCGCAATTCGGCAACATCTACTGCGCATCCTTGGATCCCCGCGGCGAAAAATTGTTTCTCGCCGATCTCGACAACCGCCGCATTCGCGCGGTGGATTTGAAGACGGGCCGTGTGACCACCGTGGCCGGCAACGGACTGAAAGGCGTGCCAATCGATGGTTCTGTGGCGACGGAAGCGCCGCTCGTGGATCCGCGCGCCGTGGCCGTCGATGCGCAGGGCAATGTCTATGTCCTCGAGCGGGGCGGTCATGCGCTCCGGGTCGTGGATGCGCAGGGCAAAATTCGTACGGTCGTAAACATCAGCGGAAAAGTGGGTGCGACGGGCGACGGCGGGGATGCGCGCGAAGCGACCATGAGCGGTCCCAAACATTTGTGCATTGACCGGGAAGGCAACGTCATCATCGCGGACACGGACAATCATTTGATCCGCAAGTATCTTCCGCGCGAGGGCCGGATCGTCCGCGTGGCGGGCACGGGCAAGAAGGGTGCGGGTGGTCTCGGTGGGCCGCCCGAGCAGGTTGAACTCGATCAGCCGCATGGGGTGTATGCGCATCCCTCCGGCGCACTTTACATCGCGGACAGTTTCAACCATCGGGTCTTGAGGATCGACCGGTAACGTGAAAAACAGCAGCGACATCGTGATCATTGGCGGCGGCATTGTTGGCCTGGCCACGGCGTTCGATCTCACGCAAAAACATCCCGGGCGGACGATCATCATTCTGGAGAAGGAAGCCGCGGTTGCCCAGCACCAGACCGGCCACAACTCCGGCGTGATGCATTCCGGGATTTATTACAAGCCCGGCTCGCTCAAGGCCCGCAATTGCCGCGCCGGCAAATTGGCGATGGCCGATTTTTGCACCCGCGAAGGCATCGCCTTTGAGCTTTGCGGCAAAGTGATCGTGGCGACCGAGGAGAGCGAGTTGGGCCGGCTGCAGGCGTTGCACGAGCGTGGGCTGGCCAACGGCGTGGCGTGTGAAATCGTTAGCCGCGATCGCCTGCGCGAACTGGAGCCGCACTGCACCGGCATTCGCGCGCTGCACGTCCCGGAGGCGGGCATCGTGAACTACCGGCAAGTTTGCGAGCGCCTGGCCGCTCGCGTGACCGAATGCGGCAACCGCATTGTCACCGGCGCGCGCGTCACCGGGTTGCGCGAAATGGGCGACGAGGTGATCCTGCAAACCGGCGCCGGCGATTTTCGCTCGCGGTTCGTCGTGAATTGCGCCGGGTTGCATTCTGACCGCGTGACCGCGCTGGGTGGGGTCAAGCCATCGGTAAAAATTCTTCCCTTTCGCGGCGAATATTTTGAACTGAAACCGGAGGCGGAATCCCTGTGCCGCAACTTGATTTATCCAGTGCCCGATCCGCAGTTTCCCTTTCTCGGCGTGCATTTCACCCGCATGGC
>JAYUBJ010000234.1:0-6715 GCA_043740915.1 Verrucomicrobiota bacterium | reverse complement strand
ATTCATCGCGTGGCGTCAGGCAGGCTGCATTAAATGAATTCAGATCCTGGTGAAAGCGAATCGGGCTCATTTCGCGGTTTTTGGCACTACCTTCAGGCTGTTAATGATCTTGATCATCGCCTTGAACTCTTTGCCGGCTGCATCGTAGTCGAACGTTAACATGCACTTGGCATTTGCATCGTTGTTTGGCCTGAAATTAAGCGCATATCCAATTCCAGTTTCGTTGGGGTTGTTGGCAGGTCCACCAACGACTCTCCATCCGTCAGGAACGGCAGCCGAAAGTGTTCCGTGGGTACCGAGATCAAACCCAGCCGCGCGGCTGGCAAAAACGGAGAGGAGCAGGCAGCAAAGAGTGGCGGTGATGGTTTTCATTGAGGGACACCCTATCGTGGCGGTGTTGGGAACGCAACCGGAACGAGGCCGCCCTCACGCTGGCAGCCGTAGTTAATCTGCGGTGTCGCCGAATGGCATTCGGCAGGGCGTCGAACAATTCGTAGGTCTCCGAACTTGCGCGGCACTGCGGGTTGCCAACCCGCGCTACAGCGGATTTCTAATCTGCGCTACGCAAAACAACGGTGCCAGCCATAATCCTCGCGAGCATGGGTGATTTGGACCGACAGCATTACAGAGAACCCAAAGCCTCATCCCACGATGTGTCCAGTCAACACAGGCCGGCTGTCTTTCGGATTTGGACTCGTTTTGGCGATGCTGTTCAGAAAACTGATCTTCACCTTGTCGCCTTCGAACTGACACGTCAGCGAATCATGGTGCGGAGTTTCGTAGTACCGCAGCATTATCTCGAACGTGTCGTCGCTTTTCCAAATGCCGCTGGCGGCGAATTTGTGTTTGGTTCCGGGCTTTGGCGCACCGCCGGAGACGATGCGCGGCGGGGTGTGGGGCAGGGCGGTTTCGCCGCGTTGCCATTTTTCGAGGCCGCAGGTGAGGGAATATTCGGCTTGAGCATCGCGTAGGATGAGTTGGCAGCCATTGTTTTGAAACACGAACGAGGCGCTTTGCAGACCCAAGGCATTGTCTTCGATCCGAAAAAGCTTTCCCGAAATGCGCCCGGAAGCGGGGGATGACACTTTCCCTTGCGGTAGCTTCAGTGCCAGCGACAAGAGCGTTCGTTGCAATCTTGATTGCGATTGTGGGTCGGCGGGCAGCGGCTTTGCTTTCAGCGCCGGAAAGAGATGTTCCCAGACCAGATCCAGTTCACCCTGCATGTCGTTGCTTTCGCCCGTCATCGCAATCACCGCGTCCTGATCCGGCAGGACGAGGGTGTACTGGCCGAACGCGCCGTCGCCACGATACGCGTTATGCTGGCCGCGCCAGAACTGGTAACAATAACCCTGCACCCAGTCGTTCTGCGCATTCGGCCGGCCCGGCGAGGCGGGCGAGGGCTGCTGGATCTTAAAAGTGGTTGCCTCCTCCACCCACTTCGCCGGCAGGATGTGGCGCCCGTGCCAGACGCCTTTTTGCAGGTAGAGCTGCCCGAATTTCGCGAGCCCTTCGGTCTGAATGCTTAGTCCCCAGCCGCCCGTGTTGATGCCGCGCGGGCACGTTTCCCACGTCGCACCGTCGATCCCCAAGGGATGGAACAGGCGCGGTTTCAAGTAATCAAGGATGGGTTGGCCCGTGAGTTTCTGGACGATGGCTGAACACATGTAGGTGGCCGCGCTGTTATACATGAAGGTGCTGCCCGGCACATGCGTGAGGGGTTGGGCGAGAAAACTTTTCACCCAGTTTTCCTCTTTGACCACGGCGCCGGTCGGTTCCCGTTCGTTGCCAACGGACATGGTCAGCAGATCTTTCACCCGCAGCGCCGCGAGGTTTTCGCTCACTTGGTCGGGTAGCTCCTTGGGAAAAAATGAGACGACGCGATCCGCCACGGCGAGCCTGCCTTCCGCCACCGCGAAACCGACGGCCGTCGAAGTGAAGCTCTTGCTCATGGAATACATGGTGTGATTGAACTGCGGCGCGTAGGGCGACCACCAACCTTCGGCCACAACCCGGCCATGCCGCACCAGCATGAGACTGTGGAGTTCGTGTTTACTTTTACCAATCGCCTCCAAGAAAGCCAAAATCCCCGCTGCGGACACTCCTTCGGCCGCAGGCGTGCTGCGCGGAAGTTTCTGATCTCCTACCTTGACTGAACTGGCCTGGCAATCGGGAACAAATGAAACCAAGCCCATTCCAGCGGTGCCCAGGCTGATTTGCTTTAGGAACGTTCTGCGATTCGGTGTCATCGGGTGAGGTTTTCGCAATCTCCGCTTAAAAACAAGAACAGTGTTGTTGCGGTCGGTTGCTGATGGTTAGATCGCACCATGAATTGTTTCGCATGTTCTGCTGGGTGCCGGCCGCCACGGTGGGTGGCGCTCCTCGTTCTCTTTCTGTGCTCCTTCCAGAGCCTTTACGCCGCCGACTACTTTCCGCCACCGGACAGCGCAGGCGGTTGGCGGACGTTGAAGGACGCCAAGCAGATTCGGGAACTGGCGGGCATGGATCACCACAAATTGGGGCAGGCCTTCGAGTTGACGCAGCGCGGCACCCAGCACGGCGGGCTCCTGGTCGTGCGCCACGGCTATTTGGTGTTCGAGAAATATTTTGGCCGCGCACAGCGCAACGTCAACCCCGACATGGCCTCGACGGGCAAGGCGTACACCAGCATCGCGTGCGGCATCATGCTCCAGGAGTTTCGCAACCAGATTCCTAATGGCTTGGACACGAAAGTGTTCACGGAGAAATTTCTCCCGGAGGCCTTCCCGCTCGATGATCCGCGCCGGTCGGAGATCACGCTCGGCCAATTGCTCTGCATGACCGCCGGCTACAACGGCGAAGGACAGGCACCTACTGCAGTGGTGATGGGCAAGGCGTTTCCGCTCGCGCCAACACCGGGACAGAACATCCGAGACCTCGACCTGTCGTCGGTGCGTTGCGCGATGTGGACCAACGCCGGTGCGGGTTACTCCTACTCGTCACCCGCACCACATATCGCATCGATTGTGCTGCGACGCGTGACCGGCATGGACTTGCAGGATTACATCAACGAACGATTGGCGAAGCCGATGGGGTGGGGCGCATGGGGATACTGTTTGCATCGCGGTGATTTCACCATGCCGCACGCCAATGGCGCAGGCAGCACCGCAGTGCATGCGACGGATGCGCTGCGCTTTGGTTACTGCCTGTTACACCATGGGAAGTGGGCAGGCAAACAGCTCGTGCCGGCGGAGTACATCGCGAAATGCAACCAGCCATCGCCTTTCAATCCGCACACGCCGTTCAGCCTCCAATTTGAGCACAATGCTGACGGCCACGTCGCCGGCGCGCCGCGCGATGCCTTCTACAAATCCGGTGCGGGGGGCTTTGGGATTTTCATCGTGCCGTCGCTCGATTTGGTGATTTACAAGCTGGGTGGCAACAACGGGCAATATGATCCGGCGCTCACGGGTTTGCCGCAGCCGACGGAAGTCGATCATTCACGCGACGACTGGAAGCCAATTCCACGCAGCCCGTTCCACGAAGGCAGCCTGGGCGGCGACGATGGCCTGCGACGGGTGCTCGAAATGGTTTTGAGCGCGGTGCGGGACTAAGAACACCGACATGGCCGCCATCATTACCGCCACCGACATCACCGTGCGCTACAACGAGCGCGGGGTGCTCGATGCCGCCACGCTGGGTATCGACGAGCGCGACCGCATCGGGCTTGTCGGGCGCAATGGCTGCGGCAAGACCACGTTTCTTCGAATTCTTGCCGGGTTGCAATCGCCGGACAGCGGTGAGGTCACGCGACGGCGGGACGTCGTCGTGAGCTATTTGCCGCAGGATTTCATGCTCGAGTCGGCCAAGTCGGTGGAGGAAAACATCCGCGATGGCGCGCAGCATGTGCTCGGATTGATTGCCGAGTTTGAGTCGCTGCCCGCCGAATCGAAGCGCCACGAGGAGTTGGAACATCGCATCGCTGTGCTCGAGGGGTGGACCCTGGATCAGCGCATTGCGACGGCGATGTCCCATCTAAATTGCCCGGCGGGTGATCGGCGGATTGAATCGCTATCGGGAGGAGAAAAACGGCGGGTGGCCATGTGCCGCGCGCTGGTGGCGGATCCGGATTTCCTGATCCTTGACGAGCCAACGAATCATCTTGATCCGGAGTCCATTGATTGGGTTGCGGATTTTCTCGACGCATTTCACGGCGCGTTTCTCGTCGTCACGCATGATCGCTATTTTCTCGATCGCGTGGCGAAACGCATGGTCGAGTTGTGCGACGGCCGCTTTTTCTGGCATGACGGCAACTACACCGATTACCTGCTGGCCAAAGCCGAGCGACAGGCGGCCGACGCCACCATCGAGCACAAGCGCCAGATGTTTTTGAAAAAGGAACTGGCCTGGGTACGTCAGGGCCCGCGCGCGCAACGCAGCAAACAGAAGGACCGTTTCGAGCGTTACTACGACACCGCCGCGCAGGAAGGGCCCGTGATTGAAGAGGATGTGGAACTGTGCATTCCACCACCGCCGCCATTGGGCAATCGCGTGGTGGAGCTGAGTAATCTCGGCATGGATCTTGGCGGGCGCACGCTGTTTCATGGATTCAATTTCACCTTCGCGAATGGCCAGCGCATTGGCGTCGCCGGGCGAAATGGCCTGGGCAAAACCACGTTGCTCAAACTGATCATCGGGGAGCTCAAACCGACGGACGGCACGGTCAAGACAGGCCAGCTTACGAAATTCAACTACGTGGACCAGGGCCGATTGCAATTGCGCGAGGAGCGCACGGCGCTCGAGGAGGTCAGCGACGGCACGGAGTTCGTCATATTCGGCGACGGCAGGATTTCGGTGCGTTCCTATCTCAAACGATTTCTTTTCGCCGATGACCGTATCACAACGCAGGTGAAATATCTGAGCGGGGGCGAGCGCAGCCGGCTGTTGCTGGCGCGCATTTTGAAAAACGGCGGAAACTTCCTCATCCTCGACGAACCGACGAACGATCTCGATCTGCCGACGCTGCGCGTGCTTGAGGAGGCTTTGATCGCGTTTCCGGGGGTGGTGTGTGTCGTCAGTCATGACCGCTATTTCCTGAACCGAGTCTGCACGGATGTGCTCGCATTCGAAGGAGACGGGCGCATCACGCACAGCGTGGGGGATTACGATTATTACCTGGAGAAGAAGCAGCGGGCGGCCAAAGAGACAGCGAAGCAGAGCGCCAGCAGGGTCGCCTTGAACAAGTCGGCGGCACTCACTCCAAAGGCGGCTGCGCCAGGAGCGAAGGCACGCAAACTCACCTTCAAGGAGCAGAGAGAATTGGACGGGATGGAAACCTCAATCCATGTCGTGGACAAAGATATCGTCCGGATTGAAGGGATTTTCGCCGCGCCGGAGTTTCACCGCGCGCACGCGCCGCAAGCGAGCCAACTGAGTGCGGATCTGGCCGCTGCTCGAGAAAAACTTGCAAAGTTGTACGCGCGTTGGGAGGAGTTGGAGGCCGTCAAATCTGCGGGTTCGAAATGAGTCGGCAATCTCCGAGCGTTTGACCGTGCCCGACTTGCCTCGTGTAGCGGTGGGCCGCTCGTCAGAGTTTCCACTTGGAAATCAGTTTCAAGCGGATGGCATCGCAAGTAATTCGACGGCCGGATTTAAATCCAACAGCCGGCCTGGATAAACCTTCAACGTCAACTTAAACTTCATGCCATGAAGACTGTAACCATGCTGGAGGTTCGCCAAGGTGCCGAGGGATTATTGCGCCGCGTCGACAAGGGCGAGCGGTTCGTGCTCTCCCACCGGGGCAAACACGCGGACAGGGAATGGTCGTTCACCGATTGTGTGGGGTTCTCCACGCTGCACGAGTTGCAAGTTCGCGAGGCGTTTACCACCGACCATCACTTCCAGCAGGCCGGTTTTGTAACTTTACTCAAATAATTCGACGACGGCAGTCAAATCCACTTGCGCGTCCAAAGTCGTTTGCTGCGGAAGGACGATGGACAGGACATGTCGCGGGGTCACCCACGAAAGACATTTATATTGGGCAAAATTGGCGTAGCAACTTTCCCAGCAACCGTTCGACTGAGTTTTCAACTTCTCTAAATCCAGGATCTCCGGGGGCGTGGTCAGGCCGCACTGCAGCACTTTGCTGAGCGCCTCCCGGGCGGTCCAAATTAGCGCGTACTGTCTGGCTGCATTGGCGGGTTCCGCTTCTGCCCACTCGATTTCCCTGGTTGATAACTGGGACTTGATCGCCGCCACGCGCGATGCGTCCACTGGTTCCACATCCACAGCCATCGGGTGACCAGCGGGAAACGCCAGCGCCACCGCGAGATCCGTGCAATGGCTGAGACTCACGCCGGGCGTGTCCGTGGAAAGATGCCGGACCAGCGGTTGATCAAAGACACCGGGATAAATGTCGATATTATTCATTGTCGATTCCTTCAAACATTGCGAAACCACCAGTTTGGCGGCGTAACGGCCAAGCAGGTAACTTTGCTGGCGGCGAGGAAACTTCCGGTTTTTGAAATAGGTCAACTCCTGCTCGCTGAGGAAATCAGCCGTCGTCGAAGAAAGACGTTCATATTCCGACTGGCGGACGAAGGCGAACCAGGCCGACCTGCGATTTCCAGCTCGTTGTAAATCGAGTTGGAAAACTCCTTGAGCTGCTGGGCGTGTTGTGGGCATGGCTTCGTTAAGTGAGCTGGTGTTTGAACCTTAGCGTCATTGCGTCCGGCTTCAA
>JAYUBJ010000233.1:0-6717 GCA_043740915.1 Verrucomicrobiota bacterium | reverse complement strand
GCCACGATGGCCGGCTCTACATGAACCAGTCCATCTACACGCGCACCGAGACCGAAACGCCGCACGGCGTGCTCCGTCTCCGCAGCGGCGGCGTCATGGCCTTGCGCACGGATACGCTCGAGATGGATACCATCTTCCGCGGCTGGGTCAATGCGTGGGGACATCAGTTCGACAACTTCGGCCAATCGTTCCTCACGGACGGCGCGGGCGGCGCCGGCATCAACTGGGGATTACCCGGCGGCATGTATCAGACCTACGCGCGCGCGCGGCGCATCCTGCCGAGCGTCAGCCCCGGCGCCTACCCGAAGTTTGCGTCCATTGAAATTATTTACAGCGAACAATTCCCGCCCGACTGGCAGGGCGACGTGATCACCTGCGATTTCCGCGCGCACCGCGTCGTGCACTTCAAGATGAGCGAACAAGGCGCCGCCTACATCACCAAGGAAATGCCCGAGTTGCTGCGCACCACCGATGTCACCTTCCGGCCCATCGACGTGAAGCTCGGGCCCGACGGCGCGCTCTACATCGCGGACTGGAGCAACCCGATCATCCAGCACGGCGAAGTGGATTTCCGCGATCCGCGCCGCGACCACGAGCACGGCCGCATCTGGCGCGTGGCAGCAAAGGGCCGGCCGTTGGTCAAGAAGCCGGAGTTGGTGAAGGCGACCAACAAAGCATTGCTGAGCGAATTGCTTTCGCCCAACAGCTTCGAGCGCGCGCATGCCGGCCGGATCCTGGCGGAGCGCGGTGAAAAAGTTTTCGCTGAATTGACGTCCTGGACCAAGAAACAAACCGATGACAAGGCGTTGTTGCAGGCGCTCTGGGCCCATCAGGCGATCAACAAGGTGGACGTTGTGTTGTTGAACCGTTTGCTCGCCTCGCCGGACGCCCGCATCCGCGCCGCCGCCGTGCGGGTGTTGAGCGAGTGGAGCGCCCAACCCACCGCCGCCGACGTGACGCGTCTCGTGGATGCTTCCGGCAGCACACTCCTGCCCGTAACCTCGCGCAAATCATCCTTCACGCAAGCCGAGACCCTCGACCGTCTCGCCAAAGCCGGCGTGGACGAACACCCGCGCGTGCGTGTCGAGGCCTTGCGCGCGCTCGCAAAAATCCCCACCGCCCGCAGTGCCGAACTGGTTCTGGGCGCCGTGGACAACCTCGGCACCGACCCGTTCCTCGAATACGCGGCCTGGCTTTCCATCAACGATCTCGTCGAGCCGTTCCTGGCCGCGCTGGAGTCCGGCAAGTGGAATCCGGATGGCCACGCGAAACAACTCGAGTTCGCCTTGAAGGCCATCGAGCCGGCGCAAGCCAGTTCAGCGCTCGCCAAGTATATCGCGAACCATCCGATCCCCGCCAACGGTGACGGTCCATGGATTGAATTGATTGGCCAGTCCGGCGGCGCCGGTGAACTCCGGAAAATGTTTGAGCAAGTCCTGCGGGGTGATTTTATTGAACCCGCCGCCCAGCGGGCGTTGACGGCCCTCACCGAGGCGTCCCGGTTGCGCAACGTGCGTCCGGACGGCAATCTCGATGGCCTCGGTCGCCTGCTCGGCGAACGACATGACAAATTTCGCGCCGCCGTCATCCGCCTGGCTGGCAGTTGGAAACTAGGGCAATTCGCGCCGCAACTGCTCAAGACCGCCGGCGATCTGGCGGCGGCCGGTGAAGTCCGCCAGGCCGCGTTCGATGCCGTGCGCGAAATCGGCGGCAACGACGTCATGACCGGGCTGCGTTCGCTGACGGCCGCCGACCAGGATGCATCCATCCGCCATTCCGCCGTGGTGGTACTGGCGTCGCTCAACGTCGCCGCGGCCGTGCCACAAATTGTGGACGTGCTCTCGGCGGCCAAGAATGAAGCCGACGCCACGGCGCTGTGGCGTTCGCTGCTCAACATCCGCGGTGCCGGCCCCGCCATCACGCGCGGCCTGCCCAAGACCGGCTTGCCCGAGGTGGCGGCGAAGCCCGGCCTGCGCGTCGCGCGCGAAGGCGGGCGCAAGGAACCGGAGCTCGTCCTGGCCCTTTCCCGTTCGGCGAGCGTCGCTGCCGAGGAACAGGCGCTGTCGCCGGCGGAACTTCAGCAACTCGCGGCCACCATGATGGTGCAGGGTGATCCGGCGCGCGGGGAAAAAGTTTATCGCCGCGCGGAAATGGGCTGCCTGCTCTGTCATTCGATTGGCGGCACGGGCGGCAAGGTCGGCCCGGACATGACCAGCATTGGCGCGAGCGCGCCGGCGGATTATTTGATCGAGTCGATCTTGTTTCCCAACGCGAAGATCAAGGAAGGGTTTCATTCCATCCAGATTGAAACCACTGACGATCAGGACTTGAGCGGCATCATGGTGCGCGAAACCGGCGCGGAACTCGTCCTGCGCAACGCCCAGAACCAGGAAATCTCGATTCCAAAAACCAAGATCAAAAGCCGCGCCAATGGTCTGTCGCTCATGCCGAGCGGACTGGTGGACACCCTGAGCACGGGCGAACGGATGGATCTGTTCCGCTTCCTCGCCGAGCTGGGTAAGCCGGGCGCGTTTGATGCCTCCAAAGGCGGCGTGGCACGGCTGTGGCGGGTGCGCCCGCGCACGCACACCGACGAACAAGCCGGTCCCGAACAGGCGCCCAACGCCCCCTTCAACGACCGCGAATGGAACACCCTATTCTCGATGGTGGACGGGCGGTTGACTGGTGAGGATTTGCGGAATGGCACGTTGAACAACGTCAACAAATTCATCGGCGTCGTCGCGCTCTACACGGCCACGCAATTCCAGACTGCGAAAGCCGGTCCGGTGAATTTCAAACTCACTGGCGTCACCAAGGCGCAAATCTGGATCGACGGCAAATCCGCCGGGAACAGCGGCGACATCAATGCCGACCTGCCCGCCGGCACGCACACCATCGTGGTGAAGCTGGACACACGCCAATTACCTGAACAGATCACGCTCCGCTCCAGCGACGTGTCGTTCGTGGTGAACTAAGACCTGATTTCCAAGTCCCGCCAGTGAGGCCTAACGCTACCACCCCTTGGCGGCGATGAGCGGCGGTAGCGGCGGGCGTCTTCGCCTGCCGTAGAGCCGCGGCGTCCCGCCCGGCGGAAAGGAGGTGCTAACAAAACCTGGCTTCGGAAAATCTCCGACCGTCGATACCTCGCGGACTACTTTCCTATGGCGGCGAGCCTCTGGTTGTGGGAGCTTCCCTTGAATGAACCGCCCCCGGCTTAACCTTTTCGTGGGAATTGCCTTCATCAGCGCCGTCCTTGGAAATTTCTGCTCCGGTATCGATGCAACCGCTGAGAAATCGAAATCCACACTTGACCCTGCCTTCGTCAAGTTCGTGGGCGAGAAAGAAACGCTCGCCAAAGCCCTCAGCAAGAAATACCGCCTTTCCGTGCGGCCGATGATCTGGGATTTCTTCACCGCAGCGAAGCAGGGCGACTGGAACACCACCAGCAACCTCTTCAGCTCCATCATGGCTGGTTCAGGGAGGGACGGCAGTCCCGCCTGGGTGCCCCGGCAGATTTGGGGGAGCATTCACGACACCTACGGGGCGTACGAACAGTTTCATGCGTGGAACCCGGAACTGTTGCGCCGATTCGGCAGGCACATCATTGAGGGCATCCCGGCAGGCAGCATTTATTTTGGCGGCACCGACGCCGGGAGGTTTATTGTCTCGGCCCTGAGCCAATCGCACAACGAAGGCCGGCCGATCTTCACGGTCACCCAGAACGCCCTGGCCGACGGAACTTACCTCGACTACTTGCGCGAGTTTTATGGCGGAAAAATCTACATACCGACGATGGCAGACTCGCAGCAGGCGTTCCAAGACTACATCAGTGACGCACAGATTCGGCTCGCGAAAAAAGAACTCAAGGAGGACGAGCAGGTATCCTTTGCCAATGGCCGCGTCACCGTGAACGGTGAAATAGCGGTGATGCTGGTCAGCGAGCGAATCGTCCGGGTGATTCTGGAGAAAAATCCCGGTCGCGACTTTTTCATGGAGGAGAGTTTTCCGCTCGAAGGGTTATATCCAAACTCCGTCCCGCACGGACTGATTTTGCAAGTGAGCCGCCAACCGGTGGGACGAATGGCTCCGGCAATAATTGATGCGGACCATAAATTCTGGACGAAGGAAACCCGCGCGCTTTTGGGCAATGTCCTCGACGAAAACACCAGCGTCCGTCAACTGTGCGCGTGGACTGAAAAGACGCACGCCCGCTCGGATCTGACTGAGTTCACGGGCAGTCTGCCTTACCTCAAGGACAGCGAGGCACCGAGGTATTATTCGAGGTGTCGCAGCGCGATCGCCGCCCTCTATCAGTGGCGAATGAAGCATTCACAAGACAAGGACGAGGTGGCGGTGCTTTCCAAGGAAGCGGATTTCGCGCACCGACAAGCGGTGGCCTTGCACCCCTACAACCCCGAATCAGTTTGGCGGTACGTGGATTTCCTGTTGCAGCAAAAACGGACCGAGGACGCAAAGGTGCTGATCCAGACCACGCTCACGCTTGACCCGGGCAAGAAAATGGACCTGGATTCTGAAGCCCTGAAAAAGACGTGGGCAAAAGTTCAGGCCAAAGCGCGCGAGCTTGGCATCAGCAACCCACGCTGAAGGACCGCCCTGCTTTATCGCCTTCCGACCACGGAGAACACGGATTCCCTTTCCCGGCTCTTCATCCGGGTGGTCCGCTTCATCCGTGGGCGCTCTCCGCAAATGCTGATCCCCCACAGAATTCACAACGCTTCGTCCCACCCTCAGCCAGCCGGTCCAAAACCTGCGAGACGCGCTATTTCTCTTTCTTGAATTTGTGGAGGTGACCAAACGCAGTCCACTCCGCCACGATGACATTGCCGTTTTTGTCGAGCGACGCGCCATGCGGTGAGTTGCAGATGCCGTCCTTCCACTGGTCCTGCGGCAGGCCAAAGTTCGCGCGCTGACCCGCAATCGGATTGTCGCCGAGCTGCGCGACAATCGAGCCGTCCTTGTCGAGGACCGTGACCCGGCCTTGCAACTCCGGAAACACCGCGTACTGGCCCCGGATATGCACGGCGGCGGGCATCCGCAAATCTTTCTGGATGATGCGAATGAAGTTGCCGTCAAGGTCCCAATGTTCCACCCGGTTGTTGTTGCGGTTGCAAACCAGCAACAGCGGCTTGCCCGAACGCAGGTCGAGCGCGATGCCGTGGCAGGTGTTAAACTTGCCTTCTTCCGCACCCGGCCCGCCAAAGGCCTTCACGAACTTGCGGTCCTTATCAAACTTGAGCACAAAATTTGACCCGTAACCGTCGGCGACAAAGATCGAGCCATCGGGCGCAACCGTGACGGCGCAGGGATTGTATCCCTTCCCGTCCTTATAGATGTCCGCCTCCGGCGGCAAAGGAATCGACCACAACTGCTCGCCGTCGAGCTTGAGTTTGATGACTTCGTGATCGGACGGGCGCGCGGCGTAAATGTATTCCACCCCTTTCTCCTCGCGGAGTTCCAGGCCGTGAATGCGCGTCGGGCCAACGGTGCGCAGGAACTTGCCATCGGGAGTGAACACCACGATGCCCCGCGCGGTGTCGGTGGTGACGTAAATATTACCCGTCTTGTCCAGAACCACGCCGCCGTGGCAGGCGCCCAATGGTTGGCCGCCGGGACTTTGCTCGAAGAAATTGGGCTCGATGGTAAACTTTAGTTCGGCAGCCAAGGAAGTGGTCGAGACAAGTGCGATAATGCCGAGGAGTGTTTGTAGGTTACGATTCATGGCGTGATGCTTATTGGGTGATGAATTTGATTGCGTGGTGAGTTTGTAAAACTCGCGGGCACAATTTGCAACCGCAGAATCGCATGGCCTTACCGGAACATCGGCCCCTTCGAATCCCCGTCGCTGAGCAGATACGCCACCAGATCGAGCAACTGCTCCTTCTGCAACGTGTTCGCCATGCCGGCGGGCATCGGTGACACGGTCGAGCGTTGACGTCGACGGATTTTCTTGCGGTCGATCTCGATCATCGGCTCACCCGAAGAAAGCGGGCGCAATACCAGAACCCGCTTGTCTTCACGCTCGATGTGGCCGGAGACGGACTCGCCGTCCGTGGTTTCGATGTCGTGAATGGCAAACTCATCCGCAATTACTTTGGAGGGATCAAGAATTGATTCGAGCACGTCGCGCGGCTTGAGGCGGCGCCCGACTCCGGTGAGGTCCGGGCCGACGGTGCCGCCCTCCCCGGAGAATTTATGGCACTGGGCGCAGCCGGATTCGCGGAACGCCGTTTGCCCGTTGGTGAAAGAGCGCCCGGCATTCACCGTGGCGAGGACCGGAAGCACATCCGCCATCTGCCATTCACGCACGAAAACTTTGTCAGGCTTCAACTGCGCGATCCAGTCGCATATGAGTTTAACCGCGGCTTCATCAACGCGGGTCGAGACCAGCGGCGGCATCTGGCCGCGGCCGCGTTGCGACAGGCGGTGGACGAGCACGGAGCGCTGCGGATCACCCGGCGCGACAAGCATGGCGTTCACCAAGCCGAAGGTGTCGTGCTGCGGTCGGGCCCCGAGCAAATTCATTTTATCCCGCGCGGTTGAATACCCCAGTTCCATCCTGGCGTTTCCACCGCCCGCCTCGACGTGGCACGCCGAGCAGTTGACATGGAGATAAGCCCGGGCACGCGCTTCCAAATCCTTTGTGGCATCCTGGGGATCGACGAGCTTGTCGAGTTCCGCCGGCGGCTTGGACAAGGC
>JAYUBJ010000232.1:0-20028 GCA_043740915.1 Verrucomicrobiota bacterium | reverse complement strand
GAGCACGAGAATGTTTTTCATGCCCATGATGTCAGGCATGACGCGCTGGATCATTTGGCCCTCGGTCTCCTGGGTATTGAGTTCGTCGCCGGTGCGTCCTTGGAGCAGCGACCGTCCGCCGGCCGAAAGTTCGATGCGCTCGCGCAGCTTGAAGGCGTGATAGTTGGTGATGACGATTTTGGCGTGCCTCACATTTTCCCACATATCGCTAGGCACTAACTCGCGGCTGACGTAATAGCTGTCCGGGTCGTTCGGCTGGAGCACGCGGAGACGATCCTTGATCGTCAGGCCGGGGGCGACGACGAGGAAGCCGCGGGTGAAATTCTTGCTGTTGGAACGGCGGACGGCGTTGATGGTCTGCCACGCGATGAGCATGGCCATGACGGTGGTTTTGCCCGCGCCCGTGGCCAGCTTCAACGCGAAGCGCATGAGTTCGGGATTGGCGTCCTTGTTGGCAGCGGCCAAGAGCTCGAGTATTCGCTTGCCGCTGGCGGTATGCGGCGCCACCTCGGTCAACCAGATGGCGGTTTCGACGGCTTCCACCTGACAGAAGAACGGGCGAATGCTGCTGAACTTGTGATGGCGCCAGTGCTGGAGGAGGCGCGCAGTTCCCGGTGTGACCTGCCATTGGCTGGGGATGGGCAAGCCCCGCCACGCATTCACGTTCTGGCGCACCTCATTGATGATCGAGGTGGGATCGTATTGCTGCGCCTTGGTCGAGAGGCCTTTGCCCTCGTCGAACACGATTTCGTCCTGCTGCGCGGATTTCTTCCGTTTTTTCGGCTTCGGTATCGGCGTGATGAACTCGGCGCGCCGCCGGCGTTCGATGAGTTGCTGTGTCGGCTGCCCGGTCGTGTCCAATTCCCAATGCCGACGCGGGCACGCGTAGGGCGAGTTCAGGATTGGGTGATCGAAAAAGGGATTGGACATCTTCAATGCGGGTTCAGGCGGCATCCCTGATGCCGATTTTGCAACACGGCGCTGCCGGTGTCTTTTTCTGTTGGTGCGATCCTGTGCATGGCGTCGTTGTCGTGGATTTCGGGACGGACTGCGAGGTGCGTTCGCATGTGCAGTTCACTTCTAAACCGGATGCTGGGTCGCCTCAAAATTGCCAACCACCTCCCCCATGACGACGGTGTAGGTGAGCGTCCCGGCGGCCAAATCCACTTCCGGGAGAAAGTCTTCGTCCAACGTTTGCAGCAACTTCGGGATGTCTTCCTCCTTCCAGCCGGCCTCTTTCAACAACACCACGGTGCCACTGACGGTGCCGTTCGTCAGGTAGTGCAGGTCCACCGCCGCTACTTCCTTGCCGTCGCGCATGGCTAGGAAGCGTTCGGATGAACTTGTGCGCAGCGTTCGCTTCCAAATAATCATCGCAATCCTTTCATCAATAATCCGGCCAGCGCGATCAACCCAACGCCGACCAGCAGACATCCTTGTCCCGCCGGTGCCTGGGAACTGGTGCGGTAACCCAGGCCCGTTCCCGGCAGGTTAAAGCTGGTGTAACGTCTGCCCCGGCTGCTGACCCCGGTCCGCAATCCCCTGCCGCCGACCGAGTAGCCCACACCTGATTTGCTGAGGTTTACCCGGAATGGCCCGAGGCTGACGGATTTACGGTAGTAAAAGCCCATGTTCAGACCTTAGTTTTGGACGGCGGCGATAATGCCGCTGAATAAATCAACGCGCAAGAACTCCCTGTGGAAATGGTTTGCTTCACCGGCGCAGCCCCTGGGGATGGAGGACGCGGACGAGGACGGCGTGGGCGAGGACGGTACGGCCGACGCGCTGCAGTATCTGGTGGCGACGAAGGCGCGGGAGGTCAGGGAGAGGAAATTGTGGGGGGTATGACTTTGTCCAATCTGACTTGTCGGCATGGGCCGAATGCCGTAGGGTGACGCCATTAGCTCCCGTTTCACCAAATCTACCATCGCCGTGCTGGTAATGGGCTTCGTCGGCATGCTCGGGGCAAGTGTCGGGCAAGTGTCGGTTCTCACTATTGACACTTTTGGTGCGCTGCAAAAGTCTCGTAGTCCGCAAATGCGGTTGGTTGATTTTAGATTTTCAAGGAGCCGGCAGTTTTGCACACACCGGCAGCATACTGGTTGGTTCCCGCCGGGGTTCCACACTGGCGTCGCAGGGCCGGATTGTGGACGGTTCCCTGGTTTCTGGTGTTCCAGGCCGGGCGGGGTTCATTGCCGCTCGTACTCACCTTTGCCGAGTTTTTTGTAAATGGTGAAACCGGCCTTCTTGGCGTCGGTGACCGACAGCGGTTTCAATTTCAGCGGCGAACTAAAACCGGAAATCAGTTTGCGCACCGGTTTCTTGCACGCCGGACATTTGGTCAGCGGCGCGGCGTCCAGCGGGCGGCGCAAAGTGAATTTGCCCCCGCACGGGGCGCAACTTCCTTCGCATAATTCGTATTCGTAAAGCGGCATGGCGGTTCAAAATTCAGCGCGCACGGCGCAAAGTCAAGCCGCCAGACACGCCGCGAACCCAGCCTTGATCTTTGACTCGTCAAGATCCTTGCCGATGAACACCAACTGGCTCTGGCGCTTTTCGCCCGGGTTCCAGAAGCGGTCGGGTTGCGCGTCGAAAATCATTTGCACGCCTTGGAAGACCACCCGCTTGGGTTGGCCCTGGATGTGCAGGATGCCTTTGCTCCGATATAAATTGCCGCCGTGGGCGTTGAGCAATTCCTCCAACCACGCTTCTGTCTTTTTCAAATCGAGCGGCCGTTCCTCGGAGAAGTAAAACGAACTCACGCTTTCGTCGTGCTGATGCTCGTGTTCCTCGTCGTGGTTGTGGTCGTGATGCTCCTCCGCCACTTCCAGTTTGAGCCGGTCCGACGTTTTCGCCGTCGTAGAAAATTCCAACGGCGCATTCAACTCGCGCGCTTTGAGGTCGAAAATTTTCGCCAGGTCGATTTGCGAGTTTCGGGTGCGGTAAATTTTCGCCAGCGGGTTCAGGCGACGAATCCGCGCCTCCACCCGCGCCGCGTCCGCCGGCGACACGAGGTCGGTTTTGTTCAGCAGGATGACGTCGGCAAAAGCGATTTGCGGGGTGGTCTCCGGGGCCTCCAGCAATTCTTTTTCCAGATGCTTCGCGTCCGCGACCGTGACGATGGCGTCCAGGCGCAATTTTGCCGCCAGTTCCGGCATGGAAAACGTGTAGGCAATCGGACTCGGATCGGCCAGGCCGGTGGTTTCCACCAGCACGTAGTCGAAACGTTTCTGCTTTTGAAACAAGTTGGCCAGGCTCTTGACCAGGTCGCCGCGCACCCGGCAGCACAGGCAGCCGTTGTTCAACTCCACGATCTCCTCATCCGCGCCCACGATCAACTGGTTGTCGATGCTGATGGCGCCAAATTCATTGATGATGATGGCGCATTTGTGGCCGTGCGCTTGGGACAGCAGATGGTTGAGCAACGTCGTTTTGCCGGCGCCCAGAAAGCCGGTCAACACGGTCACGGGAATTCGTTCTTTGTGTTTCATGCGACCGGGAATCTACAGATTCACCGGCGTTTGCCGAAACATTTTTGCAAAAACCGAAATCCGTTATGCGTCCACCGACGGCTTGGTCAGCGCATTGACCGTCGCGAGCGTCTCACGGCCATTAAACCAAGGGAAATTCTTCTTCCTCTCGCCGCGACAGAGGAGTGGGGAGAGGATTGAGGAGCGGGGAATTTCCGATCAGACGCGCCTCCTCTCCCCGGCCTTCTCCTCCACCCGATGGAGGAGAGGGAGAGTGCATAGCCACGCATTTCGTCAATGCCATGGCAATGAACCAGCACCCCCAGTTCCGCATGGGTGCGCACATCCAATTTCGTGGCGGGGTTGGGTTGATTTTGAACAAACTGTTGCCCCATGGCGTCACCTGCTGCAAACTTCTGAAGCATGGTCCGGTTCAATCTGAACGAATGGCGGCGGCAAGTGGCGGCAAATCGCCTTGCGGCGGCGCTGGGCCTGTCGCTGGCGTTCCACCTGGCCATGTGGGGCGGTTTGCAGGTGCGAAAGAAATTGGGCTGGGACCGGTTGCCGACGCCCGCGTGGCTGAAAATTTTTCAACTCACCCAACCGATTTCCAAGATGATGGCCACCCCCGTCCAAATCAAAAAGCCGGCCAAGCCCGAGGTGCCGGAAATGCCGTTGGTATTCGTGGAGGTGGACCCCAGCCAAGTCGCCCCAACGCCGCCGAAGGATGCGAAGTACTACTCCTCGGCCAACTCGATCGCCGCGAATCCTGACACCCGTTTCGACACCGACAAGCCGAAGATCGAAGGCAAACAGGAGAAGATCAGGAAGACCGTCGATGTGTTGCGTCCACCGCCGAAGCCATTGCAACCGGTGCCGAACACCGACAAGGAAACTCAACCGGAGCCGGAAAAGAAGGAGGCTCTGCCCAAGCCGAAGGAGAGTCTAAAACCAGGCGATCTGGTGAGGGCCAAGCCGTTCGAGACACTGCAGCCGAACCCGGGCAAGGCCGACACCAAAACGGGTGACGCGGCAGAAAAGACCCTGCCCAAACCGCGCACGATCGCCGAGGCGAAAGCGCGTTTGCAAAACTCAAGCCTGGCAGGCGAAAAAATGAAAATGGACGGCGGCGTGAAGAATTTGCGGTTGGATTCCTCTTCGCTGAATGTGCGGGCCACGCCCTTTGGCGAATATGATGCCAAGATCATTCACGCCATTCAAATGCGCTGGGATGAGTTGCTCGATCGCCGTTCGTGCCCCAGCGGCAAAGTGGTTTTGGAATTCCGGATGCATCCGGACGGACGTATCTCCGAGATGCACGTGCTCGAGAACGACGTGGGTGAACTCTATGGCCTGTTCTGCCAGCGGGCGGTGCTGGATCCGGCCAAGTACGAGCCGTGGCCGAGCGACATGCGGCGCCTGATCGGCGCGGACTTCCGCGAAGTGCGGTTCACTTTTTATTACAATTAACCGGCCGGGCGGCACGTCGGTTCAAGCTTGCGTTCGCGGTGCAAACCGCGATTCAATCGCGGCTCGTTTTGGCGAGGGCCGGATTGCGTTGCCGCAACCGGCGGCGCCATCCGTGAAAACCTTGGGACTAAATGGAAAACTTAATCATCGGTTTGCTGGTGCTGGCCTCGATCGTTGGCCTGACGTTCATCATTGAGCGCGGCCTGGCGCTGCGCCGGAGCAAGGTCGTGCCGGAGAGCGTCGAGAAAGCGGTGGAGAATTGCCGCTCGGAAGCGGAGTTGCCGATGCTGCGCCGGATTTGCGAACAAAACCCGTCGCCGTTGAGCCGGTTGCTGCTGGCGGCGGTCGAGCACCGGGACTGGCCCAAGGCGGAGAACATCGACGCCTTGCAAACGCGGGCGCGGCATGAAGTGGCGCAACTGGATCGCGGCCTGGTGATCTTGGAAATCGTCATTGGCATCGCCCCGCTGCTCGGCCTCGTCGGCACGATTTACGGATTGATCATGCTCTTCGGCAGCCTGGGGGAAAGCGGTCTGGGCGACAATGCCGCGCTGTCGAAGGGCATCGCCGTGGCCCTGAACGCCACGCTGCTCGGCCTCCTCACCGCCATCCCCTCGCTGATCGCCTGGAGTTATTACACCAAGAAGGTGGAGACGTTCGCCGTGGAGATGGAGACGGTCTGTGACGAGTTTCTACAGCAGCACTACCGCAACGGCACGAAACACTGACCATGCAATTCGCCACCCGCAAACGGCGGCATCCGCCCGCAGTCATCATCGTGTCCCTCATTGACGTGTTGATCGTGGTGCTGATTTTTCTGATGGTCACGACCACGTTCAAGCAGCCGCCGGCAGTGAAGATTTCGCTGCCGGAATCCAAACAGGCGCCCAAAGAGGGGATGGCCGAGAACGTAATGATCCAAGTAACGATCAACAAGCAGTCGCCGTACATCTATCTGGACTCACTCCCGATCACGGCGGAAAAACTGCAGCGTGAACTCACGGCGCGCGCCAGCAAAAATCCCCGAGTCACGCTGGCGATCCGGGCGGACAAGGACGCGCCGGTCGGCAAGCTTTTGGAAGTGCGTGATGCCGCCCAGGCAGCGCAAATCAAGTCGTTGAGCATCTACACGAAGCACGCGCAGCCCTGAGGCGGTTGGGCGGGTTGGTTCCACGGACGGACGGGGCGGGCGCTCCAAACTCGAGGTGGAATGCGGCTACTTCTTTTTGCCGAACAGGGAACCCCACATGGATTTTCCGGCCTCATTTTTCTGGGCGACCTTGAGTTGCCCGACCAGGGCCTGAATGCCGAGGAAGATCTTGTGCCAGTTGGTTTCAATGGCGCGGAGCGAGCCTTCCTGCAATTCGCTCATGTAGCGGATGGACGGCGCGGCGCAGATCAGCGCGTGAACCTCTTCCTTGTTGGGGCCGCCGGCTTCAATGGATCCGAGGATCATTTCCAGTTCCTGAATGAGGACGCTTTTGACTTCGAGAAACTGGATTTCCTCGTCCTGGGTGAACTTCTTGGTCCGCGCCAGGGCGACGTAAGTATTGAACTGCTTCCAACACTCGACAAAATTCTCCAATTGGTTAATCAGTTGATCCAATGTCTTTTTGTCCATAGAGGAAATATATTAACTATAGATACGGTTTGATCTCATTTGACCGCCAGCGGTGCAAGAAAAATCATCGCCCCACCGCGCTGTTCCTTCGCGGTCAGTTTAAGACCGGCGAAGTGGATGAAGATCTCCTTCAACGGCAGTTTTACTTCATCCGCCGATTTGAACGCCGCCAACACCACCCGGCTGATTTCCTTGCAGTACGGCTCAGGGAATGATTGCGGCAGGGTGGAGGTGAGAATTCTTCCGGTCGCATCGACGGTGAAGCTGCCCCTGGGCAAACGCACCAAGCCGGCAGCGGGTCCGGATTTGGAAAAGAGATTTAGGAGACCCATTTGGTTTGGATATGTTTCATCGCTTCTTCGACTTGGCTGTGCGTGAACGCGCGCTGAAAACCAACGCACAATTCCTTCTCGGGGCGGGAGAGCAGCGCGATATGGTGCTGGGAGCCCAGGCCTTCAATCTGGTTCAACTGCCCCGCTTTCAACCGCTCGCCCAGCGCACGAAAATTCGCGGCGGTCTCCTGGGTCCAGGCGGCGACGGCCTCGGCGTCCTGCACACCCCACTGCTCATATTTCTTCTTGTCGTCGGCCGCCACACTTAATACGAACTCCACGCCATTGAAACTGGCGATCGCGGACAAACGCGATGCGGGTGCGGCACCGCTGCCCTCGGCCGCAGGTACACCGGGCTTGTCCGTGGCTTCCGCCTCGTCGATGCTCTGGGCTGAATCCAGAAGCAAACCCTGGTAGGAACTGAGGATGGTGCGCGGGCGCGCCGGGTCGGCCGGCAAGCTTTCAAAATTGCCCGTCTTCCAGGTGAGGATCTTTTTGAAGGCCTCTTCACCCACGGCATCGCCCACGGAAGCGTCGATCAAATCGCCGTTCAGAATCCAAATTTTTGCCTCCACCGGGCCGTTGGTGATCTTGAGCACCGACGACATTTGCGAAAGGCACTCCAACTGGATGATATCCACCAGGCTTTTGCTCTGCACGCCGCGGAAACCGCCTTGCTGCTCCCGGTTGAGCAGGGAATCGATGCACTCGACGAACATGTCAATTTCCGGGCTCGACTTTGGTTTCAATACAAACAGATCGATGCCCATGGCATACGCCCGCGCCCGGAACTGGTCGTCCGCCACCGCCGTCATCACGACGGTTCGCATCGAGGGATATTTCCGCCGGGCGATGGTGAGCACCTGAAAGCCGTCCATGCCGGGCATGTTGAGATCGGTCAGCAGGAGCGTGAACGGCTCCGATTCAAGCAAGGCCAGTGCCCGGGCTCCGGAGTTGGCCGTATGGATTTGCGGCTTGCTAGGCAGGCGATCCAGGATTTCCCGGTAAAGTTCCAGCAAATCCTGTTCGTCGTCCAAAACCAATACTTTGTGGGGCCCGGCCATAAATCGTTTCAACCGCAATTGTTCTTCCTTGCCAATCAAATAGTTTTAGTCCAGAAAAGGCAAGCGCGCAAAACGTTGTCTTCGTGAATGGATACAGCGAACGCAAGGAAACTTAACTAATTGAACCAATGCTTGGATTCTTCAAAAGCCTTTTTAGCAAAGGTGACGGCAAGAAAACCGCGCCCACCCCGACGGCCAAACCCGCCTCCGCCCCGAGCAAACCCGCGGCCCCATCCCCGGCCTCCGCTGCACCAACCGCACTCCCAAAACCGGCACCGCCCAAACCAGCGGCGCAACCCGCCGGACCTGTGGAAACAACGGCGATCCATCTGCAGGCCGTTCTAGCCAAGCTCCCTGCGGAATTGAAGGACAGCGTCAAGAGTCCGCCCGGAGCCAAAATCACAATTCCAATTTCAACGCAGACCATTCTGGAGCAGATGCCTTCGGGCGTGGTGAAGATTTCTTTTGGAATATTGCGCAGCGTAGCGCCGGCTGGAACATTCACCGATGACGCGAGCCACGATGAAACCCCGGTCAGCATTCCCTTGCCGGAAATCATGGCATCGCTCAATCCCGCGCTCCTCAAGCGACGGGCGGTTCAAAAGAAGGTGGACGTGCCGGATGACGTAACCGGCCTGTTCCACAAGGGCGACCGCCCCGCCGCTCCGCCGCCTTCGGGAGGTGCCGCACCGCCCGCCTCGGCACCATCACAACCGGCGGCGGCAAAACCAAGTGCACCGCCATCGGCTCCCCCCGCACCCAAAGCCCCAGCCCCGGTCGCCGCGCCAACTCCGCCACCGCCGACCGCACCCAAACCGTCGGAAGCTCCCGGAACGGTTGCAGTTTCACCGGCTTTGCGGGAAATGATGGCCGCCGCTACGGCCGCAGCGAAACCGCCCGCGCCCGCGCCCGCCCCCGTCCCAAGACCCCCACCGCCCCCGCCGCCCGCGGTGCCGAAGCCGCCCGCACCTCCGACTTCCGCGCCCGTGCCGAAGCCGCCCTCACCGCCGTCTGCCCCGGCCCCGGCCACTGCACCTGTCGCTGCGGACGTTGGCGATTTGAGCGTCCCGCTTTCGGACGTCAGCAAGAGTTGGCCGGAAACGGTTCAGGCTGAGATGGCGTCCCTCAAAATGGGTTCCACACTTTCCCTGCCCACCGCCGACTTGGGCGCCGCGATCCGCGCGGGCAAGGTTGTCTTCACGTGGAAACAACTTCGGGGTTGGATCAAGCCCGTGTCGATTACTGCGGCGTCAGGCGAGGACAACGCTTCGCTCACTTTGCCATTGTCGGTGATCGTACCGCTGTTCATGGCGAAGAGCCAGCCAGCCAAGGCGCAGAGAAAAGCTGCGTTTGACGAGAACATTCCCGACATGTTTGTCCCCGGCAAAGCGGCAGCCGCTCCGGCTGCGCCGCCGGCTGGCACCGCTCCAGCGGGGGGGCCGCCCGGTTCGGTCGCGCCGCCGCCTCCTCCCGCGCCGCCGGTCACGCCGATCGAGTCGGTGCAGAAAGCTTGCAGTCTGCCCGGGGTGTCGGGCGCGTTACTTGTGTCCCAGGACGGTTTCCTGGTGGCAAATCAGTTGCCGCCAACGGTCAAAGGCGAAGTTGTGGCTGCTTTCGTGCCGCAGATTTTTGGCCGGATGAGCCAATACACCAAGGAAATGAACCTGGGTGAATTGACCGCGCTGACGTTGGTGGTGGAAAACGTCCCCTGGCAGCTCTGCAAGACAGGCAACCTTTATTTTGCCGTGCTGGGGCGCGCTGGCGAGAGCCTGCCCTCGGCTCAATTAAATCCAATAGCCGCGGAGATCGGACGTCAAAACAAACAGTAAAGACAAACCTATGGCGATCATCAATCAAGCAACCAAAGAACTACAGGTCAAGATTGTATATTACGGCCCGGCGAAATGCGGCAAGACCACGAACTTGGAACAGGTTCATGCGAATATCCAGACGACCAAGCCCGAGGAGAAAGGCAAGATGGTTTCCCTGGCCACCAGCTCCGATCGCACCTTGTTCTTTGACTTCTTCCCGTTAGAGGCGATGGCGATCAAGGGATTCAAAACCAAGTTCCAACTCTACACCGTGCCGGGCCAGGTTATTTACAACACCACCCGGCAACTGGTGCTGCGCGGGGTGGACGGTATTGTGTTTGTCGCCGATTCCCAATACGACAAGATGGCCGAGAACGTCGAGAGTTTTGCCAACCTGGAGGAAAACCTCAAGACGCTGAAACTCAACCTCGCCGACATTCCTTACGTTTTGCAATACAACAAGCGGGACATGCCCAATCCCGCGCCGGTGGACTACATGGATTATCTGCTTAACAATCGCGAAGTCCAGGTGCCCTCCTTCGTGGCGACCGCTTCCAAGAGCGAAGGCGTGTTCGAGACCCTGAACATGATCACCCGTCTCCTGCTCCATAAATTCATCAACGAGTCCGGCCGGAAGTAGCGCTGATATGGCCAATTTCCCTCAGTTGACCGAGGAGGATGTCCGGCAATTTGACCTAGCACTGAATGAATTGCTGGCCAAGAGTGGGGCCAGCACGATTTTGATTGTCGAAAAGGCGGGGCATCTGATTCACCAGTGCGGCAGCAGTCATGGCGGGGCTGACCAACTGGCGACGCTGGCGGCCAATTCCTTCGCGGCCACGCAATTCATGGCCAGCCTCAGTGACGAACCCAACTTCACCGGGATGTTCCAGCAGGGCGAGAAGATCAGCACTCTGATCATGAACATCGAGGAGCATTGCATTCTGGTCATCCTCTTTAGCTCAACGCAAAGCGTCGGCCTGGTCAAACATTACGCCGCCGCCACCATTCAGAGCGTGGCCAACCAACTCCTGATCGCCGCGCAGCGCACCCCGGACGTGGTCTTCGACCTGACCGACTTGAATGTCACCGATGCCGGTGCGTTGTTTCGGCAAAAGGAGGCTTCCGATGCGCCTCCCGAGGGAAGCGTGCCCGCTCCAAGCGAGACCACGTCCGATCCGACCCCCGAACCCACGCCCGAGCCCGAGCCCGAGCCCCAAGCCATTGCCGAACCCGCATCCGAACCCGTGGCTGAGCCCGTGACTGAACTCATTGCCGAACCGGGAACCGAGCTCGCGACGGAACCCATGGCCGGAACGGAATCCGAATCCCCCAGCGCCTCCCAGAAGGGGCCGATTGTGGAAACCGTTCTGCCGGGAACTTACTGGTGGTGTGCCTGCGGCCTCTCGAAAACCCAGCCTTACTGCGACGGCTCACACCAAACCACGCGCATGACCCCTTGGGAAATCGAAATCGCCGAGACGCGGCAGGTCGCGTGGTGCGTTTGCAAGAAGAGCAAGAATCCTCCCTACTGTGATGGTTCACACCGCAAGCTTGCGTAAACCTTGATCGGCGGCTCCAGCCACCGCCAATTTCCCGGAGCCTTGGCACCGCCCGGCCCGGCCCAGTCTCCCCTTCTCTTGGAGTTCTATTCCCGTTCCGGAATTTCGAGCGTGAGGGAATAATCTCTATACCCCACCGCCCGCCAAAATGCGATGGCGGCAGCATTTTGGACCAGCCCTTCAACCGTTAATCTTTTGTTCCCGGGCCAGACGTTCGAGCGAAGCATCTCGAAAGCCCGCCGTCCAATGCCCTGCCGCCGATGGTTTCGCACCACGAAAAATTGGCGCAAATAAATTTCCCCCGGCTGCTCGCGCCACAATGCGTACGCCATCACACCCATTCCGCCCTCGAAAATCACCGCTGCGTATTCCGCCACCAGCCAGCTTCGCATCCGCTCTTCCAATTCAGGAACCGTCATCGGATTGCGGTGGCCTTCGTCGCGGATCAATTGGTGGTTGAGCTCCGCCAACAAGCCGCAATCATCCAAACTCCAAGAACTCCGTGTGGACGGCAGGGCGAGCGCGAACAATCTGCTGATGCAATTCCAAGCCGACCTGCCCGGCGTGCCGGTGGTGCGTCCGCGCGTGACCGAAACCACCGCGCTGGGCGCCGCCTGCCTCGCCGACCTGGCCGTCGGCTTCTGGAAAAATCAGCGCGAAATTGCGAAGCGCTGGCAGACGGATAGGCGAGTCATACCCGCTCTCAAACCAGCCAAAAGAAAAATGCTGATGGCTGGCTGGGCGCAGGCTTTGCAGCGGGCGAAGAATTGGACCACGGATTCGTCCGTCCAAAACAGCGGTGGCAAACAAACGCGCCGTTAGGACGGGAATCAATCCCACCAGAAATACCAGTATTTGGAGTTGAGTAACGTCGCTGCAAGAGTGGAAACATCCCCGACACCTTGATCCACGATGTCCGAGCAAAAAATATACTGCTCCTTCGCAAGCTCAACGGCTGCTTCCTTCGAGACCGGTGGTCTCGCCACCGAGAACTCCATGACATCATGAGTTATGGAAACAACCTCTGCTCCATATCGCTCATACCAACGGTTTGAAAAAGCCGTCAAAACTGCGGCGTCGGGACAAGCGTTCCAACCTCCCATCCCAATATATGCAGAAGCTTCCCAATTTCGAGGAGTAGGAATCTTCGCAAGGTAAGCAGCTCGCTTGGGCTTCTGTGAAAGAACCTCCCAGCGTGCCGATATTTTACCGGCGTCTGGCACTTCCAAAGGCCAAGCTCCAGGTTCAGACTGGTAACATTCCGGGTCGGCTTCGACTTGCTGCTTCAACCATTCTTGAACATCAACATTTGCCGCCAAGCGCAGATAATCCTCAGCGCATATTTTGGAGCACTCCCGGTTTTCAACCAGTCCGTCTACGTCCTCCTTGCCGCCAAGCATGATGACTGTGAAGCCGGCGTTTCGTCCTTCGCTACGAAGCCGGTCGAGTTGTCTCAGGGCATGTTCGCCCGGACAGAAAGCAATTTCAAAACTTCCGGAGAGTTGAAATGTCAATGGAGCATCGGGCTGCGCTGCCTCTGGCGCTGGGTCTTGATGCTTATCCTGTTTTTTTAATCGGTCGAAGAACCCCATGCTTATCTTCCTTTCCGCTGCACCTTGGCCGCAACTTCCAACCGTATCGTGTTGCGGCGGATGAAGCCCGTGGCGTCTTCCTCGTGGCAGGCTTCGCTCGGGTCGGCTCCCAGCGTTGCGATGTGCGGGTAAAAGTCCACGCCTTCTTCTTTCGTTTGGTTTTGGTCTTTTCCTTCGGCTCGATGTGAAAACCAATCTGCCGCCTCGGCGGATCGGGCGGCGGCGGCGGATCGAGAATTTCCATCACGCGCCGTAGCACGTCCACGATGGCGATTTCATGCCCGTCGAGCCGCGCGGTCAATTGCTTTTCCAAGACGGCCAACTGGCGCGCGAATTCCTTCGTGCCGCCAAGCAGTCCGCGCATTTTTATGAACGCGCGCACCACAAAGATGCTCATCCGCACAGCTTCCGGGCTGTTCAAGATGTTGGCCGCCATCACCGCGCCGTTTTCGGTGAAGGCGTAGGGCAAATGACGCGGGTCGCGGTGTTTCTGTGAACCTATCGCAATTTGCGATGGGTTGTCTGTTCGCATTAAGATCGCAGGTTTCGACCATAAAGATTTGGTTTCCTCCGCAGTCAGTCGGAATAGGAAATCGGAAGGAAAGCGCCCGCGGTTGCGTTTGACCGCCTCGTTAAAACGAAACGTTGGAACACCAAAAATGCGCGCTACGTCAAAGTCCAGAATGACACGCTGCCCGCGAATCGTTCGAATTAGCAAACTGATGTCTTTCACGTGTGTTTGAACTTGTTTGCTCATTTTACTCTTTCGTAATGGCGTCACCAATTCACAGAACGCAGATGCGGTCGCAATTTGTGACCGCATACCGACTCAACTTGAAATGCCAATGTGGCACATCAAGTTGGCAGTCACTTTTTCCTCTGCACCTGCGCCGCCACTCTCAACCGCAGCCCGTTCAGCCGGATGAAACCCGTCGCGTCGTCCTGGTTGTAGGCCTTGGTCGGATCCGCTTCCATCGTCGCCATGTGCGGATTGTACAGGCTCACCGGCGATTTGCGTCCGGCCACAATGATGTTCCCCTTGTAAAGTTTCACCCGCACCGTGCCCCGCACATTCTTCTGGCTCTCCTCGACCAACGCCTGCAAGGCCAGCCGCTCCGGGGCAAACCAAAAGCCGTAATACACCAGCTCGGCATACCTCGGGATCAGCGAATCGCGCAGGTGCATGACTTCGCGGTCCATCGTGAGGCTCTCGATCTGCCGGCGCGCGAAATGCAGGATCGCCCCGCCGGGCGTCTCATACACGCCGCGACTCTTCATGCCCACGAACCGGTTCTCCACCATGTCCACGCGGCCCACGCCGTGTCTGCCGCCGAGTTTGTTCAGCGTCTGCATCACGCCGAGCGGTGAAAGCCGCTGGCCATTCACGGCCACGCAATCGCCACGCACGAAATTAAGCGTGACGTATTCCGGCCGGTCCGGCGCATCCTCGGGCAGCGCTGACAAAGTGGTGAATTTGTCACGATTCGACACATGGGAGGCATCAAACCACGGGTCTTCAAGTATCCCCGCCTCATAGGAAATGTGCAGGAGGTTGCGGTCCATGGAATACGGCTTCTTCGCGGACGCCTGCACGTTGATCTTTTTCGCCGCACAATAATCAATCATCTCCTGCCGGCCGGGAAACTGCTTCCGAAACCGCTCGTCGCGCCACGGCGCGATGGTCTGCAAGTCAGGCGCGAGCGCCGCGGCGGTGAGTTCAAACCGCACCTGGTCGTTCCCCTTCCCCGTCGCGCCGTGGGCAATCGCATCCGCCTTTTCCCGCTTCGCAATTTCCACCATGCGCTTGGCGATGAGCGGCCGCGCAATGCTTGTGCCGAGCAGGTATTGCCCCTCGTAAATAGCGCCCGCGCGCAGCATCGGAAAAATAAAGTCGCGCGCAAACTCCGCCTGCAAATCGTCGATGTATATCTTGGACGCGCCGGTCCGCTTCGCCTTCGCCTCGAGACCGCGCAATTCGTCCGCCTGCCCGATGTTCGCACAAAACGCGATCATCTCCGCATTGCCGTAGGTTTCCTTGATCCACGAGAGCAGCACCGAGGTGTCGAGGCCACCCGAGTAAGCTAAAACAATTTTCATAGGTTCAAAAGTCCGGCGCGAATAATCACCAATTGTCCGGCCGTGGAAAGGAGAAACTGTGCGCGCGCCCCGCTCAGTTCTCCAGCCAGGCGCCGACTTGTTCGGCCCACAGCCGCCCATGTTCGCGCAGGCCTTTCGCGCTGAAATGCACGCCCTTGCCGCCAGCGTCGCGCAGCTCACCGGTGAGCGCATCGGTGTCGGGGCCGGGCAGCACACGCTCCCGGTGCCACAGGGAACGTTGAGCGTTGCGGATGTCCGCGGACGCGGGATCTTCGGGCGTGTGGTAGCTCGCCAGGGCCACGAACCAGGCGACATCCCAACCGACGGCCTGCCGCGTCGCAAGAATGAGCCGCTGCATATACTCGCGGTAGAACCGGCCCGACAACGTCCGTTTGGAATCGCGCTGGTTGGCGTCGGATTCGCCCTGATGCCAGAGCACGGCATGGAAACCACGCGAGCCCAGCGGTTCGAGGCGCGCGATGAAACTGGCGAAGATCGTCCCATCGCTCTCCCATTGGCCGGGGCCGGTGGTGACCAGGTGCGCGGTGAGGGTCGGGAGATTGGCGAGGCGCGTGCCGCGCGGCAGCCACTCCCGCACGCTGGTGGCGCCGACGCCCGTGGCGACCAGGCCGATGGGCACTCTCAATCGGGCATTTAAAGCGTCGCCAAAGGCCGGTAGAAAACTTCCGCCGTCACCCGAGGCACCGGGTTGCGGATCATTCGCGAGTTGCCAGCGCGTGCCGGTGAAGGCCACGACCATGCCGGAGGCCGTGGTCTGCTTTTCCTCGCCGTGATTGGCGGAATTGGATTGGCCGGCGATGACAAAGACCTCCCCGATTCCAACGTGCTCGACCACCGCGGTTCCCAGGCTGACACCTCTGCGCATAGCGCGTACTTCCACCCGGTACCAGCCGCCTGCGGGCACGGGCAGCGTCGCTCGGAAAGCCGGCACGTGCGGGTCGAACGGCAGTGGTTTCCATTCCTCGCGCAACTTGCCCACGAGGGGTGTGCCCAGCACTCGCACCTCCAGCTTGTCGGGCGCCGGCGAGTCTGGCGTGGCGAGCACGACGCTGCCCGAGATGCGCACCTCACCCAGGGTCTTGGTCTGTCGTTGGAACACCTGATACTCGAGCGGAGAGGTAAGACTCACTCGCACCGGCGGAGGGGCGGAAGGTTGTGCGTGGCTCCCGCCCACGAAGGCGAAACACAGGGCCGTGAGCGGCAGCATGAATAATTTCATAAATAATGATGCGGCCGCGATAGGTCTTTGGTCAAACCGTTAAGGCTCTTGCTCCCGGGCTGGTTCGATATGCACCAGCACATCGTGAACGGCCGGAAACTGGCGGCGCACTTCGCCTTTGACATTGTGCGCGATGGAATGGGCGGACTGCACGGTCATCTGCGGATCCACTTCCACATGCATGTCCACAAACAAATGGTAGCCCATCTTCCGCACCAGGCATTTCTCGACCCGGCGGACGCCGGCAACACGGCCGGCCAGTTCGCGGATTTGCGCGCCGACCTCGCCGTGGGGCGCGGCATCCATCAACTCGTCCAGCGCCGGCCGCAGCAACCGCCAGCCGTTCCACGCAATGATCAACGCTGCCACGATCGCCGCGACATCGTCCGCCGCTGCGAAAGCCGGCCCGCCGAGGAGCGCGACACTGATGCCAACGCCCGCCGCCAAGGAGGTGATGGCGTCGCTCCGGTGATGCCAGGCGTCGGAGCGGACCGCGATGCTGTCCACGGTTTCCGCCACGCGCAAAGCAAAGCGAAAGAGCAGTTCCTTGATCGCCACGACGGCCAGCAAAACCACCAGCGTAAAAGGTGCCGGGCCTTGGTGCGGCAGGATGATCTCGTGAACGGCTTGGACCGCAATCCAACCCGCGGCGAGCAACAGCATCGTCGCCACAAACGCGGCCGCAATCGGTTCCGCCTTCCCGTGGCCGTACGGATGGTCCTCATCCGCCGGCGCGGCCGCCACCACCATGCCCCGCCAGACAATGATCGAACTGAAAATATCCGCGAGGGATTCCACGGCGTCGGCGACCAGCGCGTGGGAATGGCCGAAAATGCCGGCCGCCAATTTGCCGCCGGCGAGCAGGGTGTTGGCCAGCAACCCGAGAAAGGTCGCGTGCAAGCTGCGCTCAAGTCGGTTCTGCGGCACGGGATGATTGAACACGGCCACGCCGCGCATTTGAAGGATGAATTACGACCTAAATCAAATGGCAAAACATCGCGTCCCGCAACTTCGGTTCGAACCACGTGCTCTTGGGCGGCATGATGCCGCCGGCGTCGGCGATGGTCATCAAGTCCTCGATGCTCGTCGGAAACATGCTGAAGGCGCAGGCATATTCACCGTTGTTGACGAGCTTCTCCAACTCCGCGGTGCCCCGGATGCCGCCGACGAAATTGATCCGTTTGCTGGTGCGTGGATCGTCAATGCCAAAAAGTGGTGCGAGGATAAATTTTTGCAACAGCGTCACGTCGAGTTTTTCAATCGGGTCACTCGTCGCCGCGAACTGGGGACGGAAATGGAGCGTGTGCCATTGGCCGCCGAGGTAGAATCCCAGTTCGTGTTTGTGCGCCGGTTTCCCGTTGCCGCCTTTGTTGAGGATGAACACCGCGTCGAGCTTTTGCAGCAGCACTTCGGGCGTCAGGCCCTGCAAATCTTTCAGCACGCGGTTATACGGCAGAATCTGCATCTGGTTGTGCGGAAAGATGACGGTGAGAAATGATGCGCTCTCAATCCCGATGAGGCGTTGGTGCTCGTCGCGAGAGACGCCGAGTTTCTCAAAAGTCTTGCGCAATTCGGGATCCAGTCCATCCAGACTGCGGTGCGGATGCTTTTCCTTCCGACTCTGATAAACCCGCACCGCCGCCGCGCTGCGGTGGTGGCCGTCTGCGATGTACAGGAAGGGAATATTCGCGAACTGCTCCGAGACGAAGGTCATCTCCGCCGCGTCGCGCACGCTCCACGAGGTGTGGCGCACGCCGTCCTTACCGGTAAAGTCCACGTCGGGAGGCGTGGCGATTTTCCGGGCGAGGAATTCATCCACCGCAACTACGGCCTTGTAAGTCAGAAACACCGGCCCGGTCTGCGCCACGAGCGACTCGATATGACGCACACGGTCGTCCTCCTTGTCGGGTCGCGTCAACTCATGTTTCTTGATGGTGCCGTTGAGATACTCCTCGCAACTCGCCGCCGCCACCAAGCCGATCTGGCTGTGTTGCCCCATGATCTGGCGGTAGAGGTAAAAGCACGGCTGCGTGTCCTGCACCAGCGCGCCATCCTTGATCAGCTTCGCAAAATTCTCCTTCCCCTTGGAATAAACTTCCGGCGCGTACAGATCGGTGCCGGGCACCAGATCAATCTCCGGCTTGCTGACGTGCAGAAAACTCAACGGATTGCCCGCCGCCATCTGCCGCGCCTCCTCGGAGGACATGACGTCGTAGGGCAGTTCACAGATGCGTTCCGCCAGTTCCGGTTTGGGCCTCAACGCGGCAAAGGGTTTGATGGTCGCCATAAAAATGTGGCGGCGAAGATACGGAGCCGGCCCCGGAAACGCACGTGAAAAGTGGTCCGTTTGCGTTGGTTTCAAACAGAACGACCGCCAGTTTGCTTTTTGCCCAGGTCGGATGGACATCGGATGGAAAAACGCTTGCACCGTCGGGGAGCGTCGTTTACTTTTCGCCGCGCGTTTGACCGGGAGGCCTAGGCTTGCCGCCACATTCGCAACCTCTCGTGGGCTGGTAGCTCAGTTGGTAGAGCAGTGCCCTTTTAAGGCATTGGTCCAGGGTTCGAGTCCCTGCCAGCCCACCATCTTTTTCCTTGGAGCCTGTCTGAAAATTACATTCCAACTCCGCCGCCGAACATGATCGCGTTGAACCGAATCCGCCGTTAATCTGATTGCCAGTGAAGCGAACGCTCAGAATCAAAGTCGCCGCCCGCTACGAGTTTGACGGTACACCACCGGTTCAGAATCCGGAATCCGCAGCCATCACGTCGCTCGCGTTCAAACAATGTCGCTTTTTGCCGCAGCCAATCAAGGTGGTAGTCGAGGGAAACGACGCGATCCTGCAGTTTCCAGAAGATACGTGCGTCCTGGTTGATTAACGAACTTTGCCCATGCCTCCCAAAAAGTCCGAGCTTTATTCCTCCCTCCGGCAGTCCTGCGATGAATTGCGCGGGGGCATGGACGCCCCGCAGTACAAGGCTCATGTCCTGGTCCTGCGCTTCGTGAAATATGTGTCGGACAAGGCCGCGAGCCAGAAGGGCTACCTGCTCGACGTGCCCAAGGACGGCAGTTTGCGGACATGGTGGCGCTCAAGGGGGCAAGGAGATCGGCGACAAGATGAACAAGATCATCGCCCGGCTCGCCGGGGTGAATGATCTCAAACGCGTGATTGACGTGGCGGATTTCAACGACACGGACAAGCTGGGCAAGGGCCGTTACCAGCCGCACCTTTCGGTTTGACCGTACTGGCGTATCGAAAACTTGCCAGACCACTTGGAAATACGCCCTACTGCGCCGTGAAGGCCGCGCTCCGATTGCATCGTCCCGGCTCAGCCGTTGCCCCTTGGCTTCACCCCATTGACGATATTCGACAGCGGTTCACCGAGTACCGCTTGGGCCGCGAGGTTCGCCGCCGTCTCGCGGAGTTTCTTCACCGCAGCCACGCTCACCGAGGCGATGTGAGGCGCCAGAATTACAGTGGGCAGCTTCAATATCGGATGATCGGCCGGGATGGGTTCTGGATCGAAAACATCCAACGCTGCGGCACTGATGTGGCCGCTCGCCAGCACTTCCATCAACGCCGGCACATCCACCAGATCGCCGCGGGCGACGTTGATGAAAATCGCCCCTGACTTGAGCTTCGCAACGCTGTCACGGTTCATCAATTTGTGCGTCTGCGGCGTAGACGGACAATGCAGCGTCAATACGTCCGCGGCGGCCAAGAGGTCTTCCAAAGACACCGCGCGCGCGCCGCATTTCTCGATTTCCGCC
>JAYUBJ010000231.1:0-6730 GCA_043740915.1 Verrucomicrobiota bacterium | reverse complement strand
CTGCCCTGTACGACGGTCGCAGGCGCGACGCCGTTCACGCGGATCAGCGGCGCGAGTTCCACCGCGAGTTCGCCGACGAGATGGTTCGCGGCGGCCTTCGAGGTGTCGTAAGCGATGGAACCTTTCTTCGCGACCACGGCGTTGGCGCTCGTGGTCAGCACGAGACTGCCGGGCAATCCCTGTTCGAGCCAGTTGCGTTTCGCCTCGTCAGCCACGATGTAGGAACCCATCACGTTGATGGCGAAAGTGAGCGGCCATTTGTCGTCGGGGATGCGGCCGCTCGTATCGGGCGCGACGAAGATGCCGGCGGTCACGATGATGGAATCAAATCCGCCATAAGCCAGCGACACCTGATCGAGCATCGCGCGCACGCTGTCGCGTTTCGTGATATCGCACGCGAGCCCGATGGCGACACCGCAGTTGGAAAGCCCCGTGCCCGCGACGCCGATGCCCGCGCCGTATTTGTCCGTGATTTCCTTCGCGGTGGCTTGCGCGGCGGCGAGCTTGAGGTCCACGCACACGAGGTGCGCGCTTTCCCGCACGAGCCGGTGCGTGACTTCCTTGCCAATGCCCGAGGCGGCGCCGATGACCACCACCACCTGCCGCGCGAGTTCCTTCTCGGCGGGCATGCGCTGCAACTTTGCTTCCTCGAGCAGCCAATACTCGATGTCAAACGCCTCCTGCTGCGGCAGCGCGATGTATTTGTCGATCGCCTCCGCGCCGCGCATGACTTCCACGGCGCAATTGTAAAACTCGGCGGTGACGCGCGACTCGGACTTGTCCTTGCCCCACGCGACCATGCCGAGGCCGGGGATGAGCACGACCGTCGGGTTCGGGTCGCGCATGGCGGGCGAGTTGGCGTGTTTGCACTGGGCGTAATACGACGCGTAATCCTTGCGATATTGCGCGAGGCCAGCGGCGAGCTTTTGCTTCAAGGTGACGACGAAGGAATCCAGCCAGGCTTTTTCGGTGGGTGGGGCGGATGATCCGACTGAGCCGATAGGTGACCCGCCGACCGGATCGGAGGCCACACCCGTTCCACCGGGCAGGTTGCCCGGCGGGACAGGCTGGTAGCCTGTGCTACCCCTGAAATCGTCCGGTTCCAACGGTACGTAAAGCGGTTTAATTTTGGTACGGAGAAAATGGTCGGGGCAGCTTGTGCCCAGCTCGGCGAGCCGCGGTGCGTCGTGGGAATTTACGAAGCGCAAAATCTTGTCGTCATCCTGCACCGTGCCGATGAAGCGCTTCGGTTGCGAAATCTTTCCGCGTAACCACGGGAGAATTGCGGCGAAGACTTCGTGGCGCTTTTCCTGTGGGAGCGACTGAAACTTTGCGCCACCGAATGCCGTCGCGTCTCCGCCTTTCTCAGAGTATTTCTGTTCGATGAATTGCGACGCCTTCTCAATATAGTCGAGCGTGAGATGATAGCATTCCTGGTCGTCGTCCGCCCACGAGATGAAGCCGTGCTGTCCCATCATGATCGCGCTGGCCTTTGGATTTTTGCGGCAAATGTCCTGCATCGCGAGGCCCAGTTCGAAGCCGGGACGCATCCAGAGCACATATTCCATTTCGCCGCCGAAGATTCCCTTCGTTAGTTCCACGCACCGCGCCGAGGCCGCGATGGCAATGATCGCGTTCGGGTGCATGTGATCCACGAACTTGGCCGGGATGAAACTGTGCAGGGGAGTGTCGATGGATGACGCGCGCGGATTCAAATTGAATGTGGCATGGTTGTAGGCCGCCACCATGTCGTCCTCGGCCGGGGACTTGAGACCTTTGTCGGTGCGCGCGGCGTAGGATTTCTGGAGGCCGATGAGTTTGGATTGGTAGAGCGAGGAAAAGTTTTCACGTTTGCTCGTGCGCAGATCGCCGCCCGAACCCTTGACCCACAGCACTTCCACTGTTTCGCCCGTGAGCGGATCCGTTTCTGTGAGTTTCGAGGAGGTGTTGCCGCCGCCCGTATTGGTGACGCGCTGGTCGGCGCCGAGTTTGTTGGAGCGATAGACGAGGCGGTTCACGCCGCCGAGCTTGGCGGCCTCGGCGTCGTTCCAGAGGTTGCTGACGTGGTGGTAATTCTTGTTGGCCATAGGAATAGTGAACTGAGTGCGAGGGTGAGGCGAAGGGCAGGGGGCGGCAACAAAATTACGCGAGGGATTCGCAGTTGGTTCCCAGTTTCTTGCGAGCACTCGGATCCGGGCCAACCTGAAAGGTTGCCAGCGATTAGCCGGGGGTTGAGCGCGTCGGCGGGCGATACCCCCGGAGCCGGTCAGGGAGATGGCCGACCCCAGTAGGGGTCGCAGCGTCCGGCGGGATGGCGAATGGTTCTGTCACCCCTGCCGGGGTGCGGACCGAATCGGCATGACCGGGGGTAATCGCTCGCGCTTAACCCCCGGCTAATGGCTGGCAAGCCTCCGGCTTGCGATGCGCAGCGGGTTGACACCGGCTGAAGATCCGCCAGTGTGTCCCACACAAAATAGAGAACATGAGTTGCGATCTGTCTGACGCGGACGCATTCCAACCGAATCACCAATCATGAACGCCCGACGCATTGTTTCGCTGCTGCCCAGTGGCTTGGAAATTGTCTGCGCGCTCGATTTGGAGCACCGGCTCGTGGGGCGTTCACACGTCTGCGATTTTCCGCCGTCGATCCAGCGCCTGCCGGTTTGCACCTCGCCCAACCTGGACACGGAGGCCGCCAGCCGTGATCTGGATCGCGCGGTCAAGGATCGCTTGCAGTCGGCGCTGTCTCTTTACAAGATCGACATGGATAAACTTCAGCAGTTGCAGCCCGATCTCATCATCACCCAGGCGCAGTGCGAAGTGTGCGCGGTGAGTCTGGCCGAGGTGGAACAGGCGGTTGGCCAGTGGCTCGGGGCGCGTCCGCAAATTATTTCGCTTTCACCCCAATCGCTCGCAGACGTCTGGGAGGACATGCGTCGCGTGGCGGAAACGCTGGGGGTTTGCGAGCAGGGCAAGGCACTGGTCAAGAAGTTGAAGTTTCGCGCGGTGGATCTGATTGAAAAGAGCTGCATGGTGAAGCGTCGTCCCTCGGTGGTGTGCATCGAATGGATCGAACCACCGATGGCTGCGGGGAATTGGGTGCCGGAAATGGTTGATCTCGCGGGCGGGCGCAATCTCTTTGGCGAACCGGGCAAGCACTCGCCCTGGCTGGATTGGGGCGCGGTGGTGAAACAAGATCCAGAAGTGATCGTGGTCATGCCTTGTGGCTTCGACCTCAAACGCACGCGGCAGGAAATGTCAGCGCTGACGAGCCGGCCTGGGTGGGGAAAAATTCGGGCGGTGAAGCGAGCGCAGGTTTTTCTGGCGGACGGCTCGCAATACTTCAACCGTCCGGGACCGCGGCTGGTGGAGTCACTCGAGATTCTCGCCGAGTTGCTGCATCCAGAGTTGTTCAGGGCGCAACACGCGGGGACTGGGTGGGAGAGGCTTTGAGCGGGAAACTCGGAGGAGGAAACTACAAATGGACACGAATTAACACGAAGGGGATGTGGCACGGATTCCACAGATTTTCACGGAATAAATCCGTGCCAATCAGTGAAATCCGTGTCTCCGCATTTCCTCCTCCGATTCGTGTCTATTCGTGGTTAAAAAGAATCGTTCCCCTACGGCTTGCTGGTGATGCGCGACCAGTTGACGCCGTGGGTCTCCGCGTATTTGCCGAAGGCCCTTTCATTGAGGATCAAGACGGCTCGCACCACGCTCGAATCATCGGCCCGGCCCAGGTGCGCGATGGAATCGGGAATGATGTCGATTTTCTTGTGCGCATACATCAGCGCGAACACCGCATCGGCAAAGGCGACGTGGGGCAGGTCTTTGTAGGCGCCTTCCGCAAAATCTTCGACGGCGTCGGCCAAGAATTCGAGTTGATCGACCAGGTGCGGATATTTGGGCGCGTTGATCTGGGTGAACTCGGCCTTCCACATCGGGAGTTGCCGGAGAACTTTTTCCACAATGGCGGGCGTCACCTGGGCCGCACCGTGATTTACGTATTGGACGATTTCAGACATGCGCCGAGCGTAGCAGCGCAATTGGGGAACGCAAATTAGAAACTGCTGGAATGAAATGTAGCGACTGACGCTGGCTAATTGCACGGCCTGTTGATGCTTGTGCATGTTCTCCCTCACCCCTCCCTCTCCCGCTGGGCGAGGGGGCCAGCTTAGCCGCTCCTCGAGAATTTGAACGCATTCGACTCGACCACAGGCCGCCGACGATTCTCCCTTTCCCAGCGGGAGAGGGCAGAGGTGAGAGAGAGTGTGATTGTATCCCCGGAAAATACTCGACCTTACACACGATTCATCACTCCATGCGCAAAAAAACTGTGACAGCCGTGGCATGGCCATCGGGGTTGAAACCACTCATTTCGCATCCGACTGTTCCATGTGATCCACCAAAAACTCGGCGATGTGCTGCACGCGGATGTGGTTGGTGCCCGCTTGACGCAGGCCGGCTTGGATTTGGAGGAGGCAGCCGGGGTTCGTGGTGACTACGATCTCCGCGCCGGTGCGCAATATGTTCTCGATTTTACGGCGTTGCAGGCGCGCGGCCATTTCGGGCTCGGTGAGATTGTAGCTGCCCGCGCTGCCGCAACAGACGTCCGCTTCCGGCAGTTCGACAAATTTTTCACCGGCGATGGCGCGCAGCAGCTCGCGTGGCGGCCGGGTGATGCGCTGCGCGTGAGCCAGGTGGCAGGCGTCGTGATAGGTGACGGATTTGAAATTTGATTTTTGGAATTTGAAATCCGCGGACGTCAGCCATTCGGTTAGATCCTTCACCTTCGCGCTGAATTGGCGGCCGCGTTCCGACCAGGCGGGGTCGTCGTGCAGGAGATGCCCGTATTCTTTCAGCGTGGAGCCGCACCCCGCGGCATTGATGATGATGGCGTCCAACTCCAATCCTTCGAAGGCGGCGATATTGTGGCGGGCGGAGTTGCGCGCGGATTCGAGATTGCCTCCATGGGCGTAAAGCGCGCCGCAACAACCCTGCGAGGGCGGCGTCACCACGTCGTAACCGGCGCGATTTAGAAGCCGGGCGCTTTGGGAATTCGTTTCACCGAACATCACGCTCATCACGCAGCCACTGACGAAGCCGACGCGTCCGCGCCGGGGTGTCGCGGTCGAGGGTGAGACTTCCGCCAGGGCGGCCTCGCTCCAGCGGTCGGGGAGCAACGCCAAGGCGTCGCGGGCGAAGCGCGGCAGCAACTTTTCGGCGTGAACGAGCTTGATGAATTTGGCGGGCAACAAGGCCAGCTTCATCCGCCACGGGAACGGAAAGATTTTTTCAATCGCCACGCGACGCAGAACTTTTTGGAACCAAGGGCGCCGATAGTTTTTCTCAATGTGCTCGCGGGTGGTCTCGAGTAGTGCGCCATACTGCACGCCGCTGGGGCAGGCCGACTCGCACGCCCGGCAGCCGAGGCAAAGATCGATGTGTCGCACGGCCGTTTCCGCGAGTGGCATCCGGCCATCCTGCAACGCGCGCATGAGGTAGATGCGTCCGCGCGGCGAATCATTTTCGTTGCCGGTCTCGAGATACGTCGGGCAGGAACCCAGGCACAGTCCGCAATGCACACACGCCAGCGCCTTGGCGTCGTCGAGGAATCGTTCCGGCTGGGTGGTGGGCGAATTCACCATGGCAGGTCGGGAAAAACGTGCTGGGGATCAAACTCCGCTTTGACCCGCCGCGCGAGGGGCTCGGGCGAAAGGGGGGAGATCGCCTTTGTTTCACCGCGATGCCAGAGGACGCCGTTGCCGGCGCGCGCCACGAACGGGGTATTGACCAATTGGCGGATGGTTTCCCCAAGTTTCGACGGCAGAACGGAAATCATTCTCGGAGTAATCGCCGAGGAATCACCCCAGAATTGCTGCTCGTGATTCAAGGTGGCGGGTTGATGGACGCCGAGTTCCTTCGCCAGGGCAATTTGCCATTCGACTTCCGTGCGCGAGCCGGCAAATCCGAGGAGGACGGTGTGCCCGCCGGCGAGGTTGTGCCAATCCATGACCGCCGGCGTCAACTCGGAGTCCAGCACCGACTGGACGAGTGCGCCCGCCGCTACCGACGAGGAAAAGTTCGCTTGGACAAACCGTTCCGACTCGGGCAGGGGACGCAGCTTGAATGTGGCTTCCACGATGACGCCCAGACTGCCCTGGCCGCCGACAAATAATTTCTGCAGATCGTAGCCGGCGACATTCTTGACCACTTTGCCGCCCGACATGATGACCCGGCCATTGGCCAGCACGACTTTCAGGCCGATCAAATGTTCGCGGATCGTGCCGTAGCCGAAGCGGCGTGGGCCGCTGGCATTCGTGTCCAGCAACGTGGCGATCGTCAACCGCTCCGGGTTCGGCGGGTCGATGGGCAACCATTGGCCGCCTGGTGCCAGGCGCGCCTGCAATCCGGCCAGCGTGAGTCCCGCCTCCACGGTCACCGTCATGTCTTCGGGCGTGTATTCGGTCACGCGATTGAGCGCGCGCAAATCCACCGCGTTCACCGGCTCGCCGCGGCCGGCGGCGGCGAGGATGGCAGCGGTCAGTTCCGCGAGATTGGCTGGTTGCAGTGTCACCGGGGCCGATGATGGAGGGCATGGTTTTTTCGGCAAGGGATTTAGCGGGTTTGTAGGGCGCGCCCGTCCATTCCGTGGAGGTATTGGAGTTGAAGGGGTTAACATTTTGTACGGGGCATCCTGCGCGCATTTTTTTACGTTCCTGGCATG
>JAYUBJ010000230.1:0-1992 GCA_043740915.1 Verrucomicrobiota bacterium | reverse complement strand
CGCTCTGCCTCGCCGGAGGGGTGGCGGCGCAAGCCCAGGCCCCCAACGCGATCGAACAATCCGACGCGCTCAAACGTCGTCAGGAAATCGAGCGGCTGTTCAAGGACGCCACCGCCACCGGCGGGAACGCCCCCGAACTGTTCGCGGACGAAACCAAGGACGTCGGCCCGCAATCGATATTAAAGTTGAAGCAAAAGAAGACTTATTTTGAAGCGGTGATGGACAGCCAGTTTTTTTACACCTCCAACATGCTGCTCCAGGAATCCGGCAACGGGGCCCGCCTGAAGGATACGAGCGTGTTCGTCAACACGGCGCAACTCGCGCTGGCGCCGATACCCTATCAGATCGGCCCCGGCCAGTTGGCGCCCCGCATCGGCTACCGGCATCAGTGGTTCGATTATGGTTTGGAAAGCAATGCGCGCGGGCTGGGGAGTTTTGACTTCGACGTCTCCACGGTCTTTGTGGACCTCCGCTATCGCTTGGGAAACAACTGGATTGTGGAGGCCGGCTTCGACTGGCTGCGGCTGTTGAACCACACCCCCTCTTATTTTAGCTACGACGAAATTTACAAGGAATACGTGCCGCGCTGGGGCGTCACCCGCCAGTTCTCCTTTTCGGAAACCAAGGTCCTCTCCCTCGGCTACCAGGGAAACTTTCATTTCTCCGAGACGCCGGGGAACTTCCCGGAAAACCAAAACAACCGGATGGATAATTCGCTCATTGTCGCCTACACGCACGCCTTGACATCCCAGTTGGTGCTCCAGCCCTACTACCGGATCCAGCACACCCATTACACCGCCTCCGCATTCGGCAGTCGCAACGACTGGCTGCAGACCATTGGTCTGAGCGTCAACTATTACCCGACGCCGCGTTTCAGCGTGCGGCTTTTTGCGGGTTACGACATAAAGGAATCTGATCTGGCGATCGTGCCGGACTACCGGAAATTGGACGCGGGCCTTGGCTTGAATTTCAATTTGAAATTCTAACGCGCACCGCACCCCACTCGTTCAGGCTCCGCTCACCGGTTGACGCGCCCGACAGTTTCATTAGCTCCATCGCCTCACCCACCAGGTAAAGCGATCCGGTGATGACGATGAATGGGAAGCGCAGCCGCGCGCGCAGTTCGTCCATCTCCAGGTAAGGCGATCCGGTGATCAACTGAAAAGGCGCGCCGACAGCTTGTTCCAAAACGTCAGCGAGCGAACCACAAACGACGACCCGGGCGCGCGGGTTTGCCGCTGCACACGCGGCGCGCAAGTCCTCGGGCGCGCAGGTCCGCTCGCTGCTGACGGGCACGAGGAAAATCGTCTCCGCCAGCGGCGCAAGGATTTCGCAAACCTTCCGCCAATCCTTGTCGCGCAAAATCCCCAGCACGAGCGCCGGCTTCGAGCGCGGGAAGTGTAGTTGCAGAGCCGAGCGCAAAGCGGCCGCGCTGGCGGGATTGTGCGCCCCATCCAGTAGCAGGGTCTGCGCACCGCGCTCGACGATCTGCATCCGGCCCGGCCACTCGACATGCGCCAGGCCATCGCTCAACGCGGCTTCGCTCACCGGGATTTTCTCCTGCAAAACGCGCACCACAGCCAGCGCCAGCGCCGCATTGAGCCACTGGTGCTCGCCGAGCAAACGTAGGACAGGCGTCGCGCCTGTCTCCATTGAATTCACAAAATTCGATTTAACTTCCGCCGCGGTCACCACGTTAAGCGCCGCCCCCTGCCTTCGCGCGACTTCGCCAATGACTTCGAGCACCTCCGGTTCATCCACCGCTGTCACCGCCGGCACGCCGGGCTTCAGGATGCCGGCCTTTTCGGCCGCGATCTTTGCCAGCGTGTCGCCGAGCCACTGCTGATGATCCAGACTGATGCTGGTAATGACGCTGGCCAGCGGCGTGACAATGTTCGTCGCATCCAGTCGTCCACCCAGACCGGTCTCCCAAATCACCAGGTCACACTTCTGCTCCTCGAAATAGCGCAGCGCCATCACCGTGACAATTTC
>JAYUBJ010000229.1:0-6731 GCA_043740915.1 Verrucomicrobiota bacterium | reverse complement strand
GAGCCCTTCGTCCGTGTGTACGGTGACCAGCGTGTGGACGCAATCATCGGGACGGAGTTCATTGCTCCAACCGCCCTCGGGCGTGGCGCCGCGCAGTCCGGCGCAGAGAATTTCGCGAATTTTCATTTGTGTTGGCGCGAATCGTAGCGGCCCGCCCACACAAAGCCAAAATGAAATTTCGTGGATGTGACAACCCGGGAAAAAGGTCGGAAACTCGAAGCGCCTTTCTGAAAAATGGGTGGAACGGGCTACCAGCCCGTTTTCGGCGGCAACTTGCCGCCGAGAAGCCCGACGGGCTGGTAGGCCGCCGGAACAGGCCAGTGGCCCGTTCCACCCAGAATGGGATTTTCAGACCGGCGCTAAGACAAGACCCGTCGAACAAACCAGATCGGCCCCTGACACATTTTACTTTCTGTCACTCCCCCCAGCTGCGAGCCACAGCGTATTCGCGAACCGCTCCGGAGGAGCCAGCGAAGGTAGCCACGGGTGACCAGAGGGAACCCGTGGAAACCGTCCGCATCGATCCGCGCCCCAACGGGGCGAACGAACTACCCTGCATCAATTATCTGGCCTGGATCCGAACCCGCAGGAGGGACACGTCCGCACCTTCGTATCGGATTTCCCCGATACCGAATTCCACGGGTTTCCTCCAGTCACCCGGGGCTACCGTCGTGCGATCCTTCCGATCGCGTGTTCCGTCATCCTAACCCTCCGAACGTGGGAATAGCGGCGGCAAACACGCGCACACTCCAAACGCTTCGCGAATTTTTAAGACATCCGTCGGTCGCGAAGCGTTTGGAGTGCGGGTGGCTTCAGCACTATAAACGCGTGATCTCGTCCCAGCGCGGAATGCCACGCTCCCTCGCCCAGCGGGATAGGGCCGGGGTGAGGGAGAATGGGAGGAGCCTTCGCACGACCGGGCAGTCGACGCAGTTACAGCTGGCCGAAGAGTGCAATTTAAAATCCGCTCGACCAGCAGGCGAAAAGAAGTAAGTTGTTTTCATGCCCGTCCCTTATCCAAATTTCGCCGAAACCTCACTCGACGGCAAGACGCGGGAGAACTCGAGGTGACAACCATTGAATCACCCCAAGAATTCATGAAACGCTTTCTCCGCGAGGCCGCGCAGACACGTCGCGCGCAAAACGCGCACTTCGAGCCTTTTTAGTCAAAGTTCTACGCGCCGGATTTGTTATCGCACCATCTGAGATGTCAGGAAATATTGCCAGAGATAATCCTTGAGGTGTTTGATTTTGAGGATTCGGCTCAAGTCATCACGAGCGGGAGAATGAAAACGAGTTTTCTCAAGACTCAGCGCACTCGTTATCGATTACAACCATCGGGAGATAGCTGGCTGATTCGCGACATCGAGATGGGGTGCTTTTCTTGCAAGAGCACAGGTAGGGCCGACAGTGCCGAACTCTCCGGCGATCCAGTCGAGCAACGACGCAGCAGCTTAAGCCACATCACTTCCAGGAGTTGCGCGGTTGCTTGTCCATTTTGCAAGGGAGGCTGGAACTCTTTTCTACGAATTGCCTAACCAAGACCGGCCCGCCATCGGCTGTTTTTCATCGCCTGAATAGCCTTCATGAGATAGGTTGCACGTTGCGGACAGACATGATCGCAACGTGACACCGGCTGAATACCGCCCGTCGGATTCACGTCCTTGTCCTGCACTTTTGATGATCAACAAAATTAACGCCCTGGCTGACGCAGCTCGCCAGCCACGCCCAACACGGCTTTGCGCCATGGTCACGCTGGTCGTGCTGGCTTCTTTTGCCAACACCCCTTCAGCCTTCGCCGCCTCCAGTTCGCCGAACCCGGACTTCCAAAAAAATGCCGTCACGTTCATGGAAAAGCACTGCGTCGAGTGCCACGGCGTCAAGAAAATCAAGGCCGACCTCAATTTCAAGAAGATCGAGCGGGCCGACGACGCCATCCTCAAGAACCGCAAGCTCTGGCTGAATGTCATCAACCAGGTCACGTCCGGCGAGATGCCGCCCAAGAAGCAGCCCCGGCCAGAGCCCGCCGAAATCGAGAAGTTCACCCAGGCGGTGGAGTCCGCCTTCGGTCGGGCCGAGGCGAAGATGAAACCCGACCCCGGCCGCGTCACCGTCCGCCGGCTCAATCGCACTGAATATTATAATACCATCCACGATCTGGTAAACGTGGACTTCAACCCCGCCGAGGATTTCCCGTCGGACGACATCGGATACGGTTTCGACAATATCGGCGACGTGCTCACGCTCTCGCCGGTGCTGATGGAGCGCTATCTTGCCGCCGCCGAAAGCATCGCCGCCCGCTCAGTGGTATTCGAGGCGGCCAAGCCGCCCAACCGCACCACGACCTCCAACTTTCTCGAACCGGCCGGCCACGAATTTGGAAACAACCTGCGGCCCGCCGTGAAAGGCTTTCTGCGCACGCGCACCAAAGTAACGCTCGACGGCGAATACATCTTCCGCGTCCGGGCCGGCGCCACGAACACACCCGATGGCGAACCGGTCAAGATGACGATGTTGATGAACGATAAGGAACTGCTGACGGTCACCATTACCAACACGCCGAAAAAATGGGAATCGCATGAGGTGAAGCTCACCCTGCCCCCCGGCGAGCATGTGTTCAGCATCAAATATCTGAACCCCAACACGTCCGGCGAAACGAACCGCATGCTCTTTGTAGAGCAATTTCAACTCATCGGACCGAGTGATACCCGGCCTATTTTCCAACAACGGTTTTCGGCGAAAATCGGCGCCAAGCCCAAAGCCGAGCAGACACGTGAACTCGTGACCTGGTTCGTCACGCGCGCGTTTCGCCGGCCCGCCACACCCGCAGAAGTGGATCGTTACATAAAAGTTGTCGAAGCCGGCGAGGCTGAGGGCGGCAAATGGGAGGCTGGCGTCCAGTTGCTGCTCAAGACGGTTCTCTGCTCGCCAAAATTTCTTTTTCGCATTGAGCTCGATGACCGCCCCCAGACCAAGCTGCCGCATCCGCTCGACGAATTCCAACTTGCCGCGCGTCTGAGTTATTTCCTCTGGAGCACACTGCCGGACGACGAATTGCTCGCGCTCGCCGAGAAAAAACAGCTCACCGCAAATCTCGAGACGCAGGTGAAGCGGATGCTCAAGGACAAGAAGGCGGACGCGCTGGTGCAAAACTTCGCGCTGCAATGGCTCCAGTTGAAGCGCCTGCAGACCTTTGCACCGGACCACGCCCTGTTCCCCCAATTTGACGAGCGCCTGCGTCGCGCGATGCTGCGCGAGACGGAATTGTTTTTCGGCGAAATCATGCGCGAGGACCGCAGCGTGATGGACTTGATTGACGGCGACTTCACGTACTTGAACGAGCAACTGGCGCGGCTCTACGGCATCGCGGACACGGCGGGCAACCGGCTTTATGAAAAGAAAACGCAGGAAGGCGGCGAGCCAATTCCCCGCTTCGAATTTGTCCGCGTCTCCCTGCCGAACAAGGAGCGTGGTGGCCTGCTCACCCAGGCCAGCATGCTCACCGTCACCTCGAACCCCACGCGCACCTCACCGGTCAAGCGCGGCAAATGGGTCCTCGAACAAATCCTCGGTACCCCGCCGCCGCCGCCGCCGGCCAACGTCCCCGAGCTCGACGGCCAGAAGCAGCTCACGGGCACCTTGCGCCAGCGCATGGAACAACACCGTGCGAATCCGAGTTGCGCGAGTTGCCACACGCAGATGGATGCGATGGGTTTTGCGATGGAAAACTTCAACGCCATCGGCGCGTGGCGCGCGAAGGACGGCGAAGATGCGATTGACGCCTCGGGCACGTTACCCGACGGCAAATCGTTCAAAGGCGTCGGTGAGTTGAAGGCGGTGCTGCGGGAAAAGAAGGAATTGTTCGTCCGCAATTTCACGGAAAAAATGCTCATCTACGCGCTCGGGCGCGGCTTGGAATACTACGACAGCCGGTCCGTCCGCCAGATCAGCGCCGAGCTCGCGAAGCAGGACTACAAATTCTCCGCACTCGTCACGGGCATCGTCAAGAGCGACCCCTTCCGCCTGCGCCGAGGAAAGGAGTTGATTGACCAGCAGGCAGCGAAGTGAGGCCGGGACGGTTCTGGTTTACCACGAATGGACACGCATAAACCAAAAAAAGATGGTTGATTTGACCACGAAGAAGCACAAAAGGCGCAAAGAAACTGAAGGATTTGCGGGAGAGCGATCATCGTGGGTTTTCTCATTTGAAAATCGACAGGCTGCGGCTGGTCGAGGACGACACAGCCGCGGTCCGTCCCGGTTGTGTTCGAGGCAGCGTTCAGGCCGCGCCTTGGCGCAGCTCCCGGACTGCGGCTGTATCCCGCGCCGCGCGGGATCAGCCGCAGCAATGTGTCCAGGCCAGCCTGCGAAACATAGCCGATGTGTCCGGCCTAATTTTGTGCCTTTTGTGCCTTCTCGCGGCTATTCCAACCGTCGTTACCGGAGATGATAAACCGAAGAGTGGTTCAGAAACTCCGCCTTCAAGCCCCTTCCCCAGCCCTTCCCATTCGTGTCGATTCGTGTCGATTCGTGGTTTCCTCCAGCACGTTTCCGGCTCAGACGCGCTCAGGATAATCGGTAAAAACTCCATCCACCCCGAGCGCATCCAGGCCGGCCAATTCGACCGGCTCGTTCACCGTATATACAAATATTTTCAATCCGCGTCGATGCGCTTCGCCCACCAATTCCGGAGCGACCACTCGGCGGCTGACATGAATCGACCATGCGCCCAAGCGGGCCGCCCGCGAGACCAGTTCGGGCAACGGATCCTCGAACAACGCACCCAGACGGATTTCCGAACGAAGCATTTTCGTTTCCCGAAGCTGCGCGTGGTCGAACGAGGAGACTAGAAAATCCTCAAAGCGCCAGCCACGCCGCTCCACGTAGTCGTGAATCAGTGCGACCACCGGTGCGGCGGTGCGCGGACCTTTCAATTCCACATTGACGATCGCGTGGCGATTCACGGCGTCAAAGACTTCCTCCAGCGTCGGAATCTTTTCGCCCTTTCCCGCGTCGAGCGAACGCAATTGGGCAAACGTTTTCTCCATCACCGGACCCAGGCCGTTCGTGGTGCGATCCAGGGTGTTGTCGTGAATGACCACCAGCCGGCCCTCCACAAAATAAACATCCACCTCCACGCCAGCGGCACCCAACTCCAGCGCGCGCCGCACCGAGCGCACCGTGTTCTCGGGCTCGTGTCCGCGCGCGCCGCGATGGCCGAAGCAAAATAGTTTTCGGTCGCTCATGTCACCAAGTAACCCTGGACCAATTCGCTGAACTTTGAAACCTGTTCCTGCTCCCAGGTCGCGGTGCGGCCCAGTTCCATTGCCATGAGCCGGGCCACATGCGGTGCAATCTCCCTGCTCGCCCGGGCATCCAAAAGCAAGGCGCGCAAACGCCGCGACAACACATCCTCCACCGAACGCGCCATTTCGTGACGCACCGCCCAGACCACTTCACCGGCACGATACGGCAGACGCGGATGCAGCAGCGCCTCACCCTCCGGAACGCTGCGACAGCATTCGCGGACGGCCGCCGCATCGGAGCCGTAAATCGAGGACCGGCCTTCCGCAGTTTCGCACCAGCCGTGCAACCGCAAATCATGTGTGATCGATGGACGCGGCGGGAGGCCGCCAACGACCGACGCCCGGTCCATGGTCTCCTCAGCCATCTGACGATAGGTGGTCCATTTGCCGCCCGCGATGGTGACCAGACCGGAGCGGGAAACTTCGATCCGATGTTTGCGCGAGAGGTGCGAGGTGGAATGTCCGCCCCCGGATTTGACCAATGGCCGCAACCCGGCGAACGCGCTCAACACATCCGTCGGTTTCGGATCGCGAACCAGATAGCGCGCCGCATGCTGCAGCAGAAATTCCACCTCGGCGCGCAAAGGCCGTGGCTCCATCACTGCTGATGGCACCGGTGTGTCGGTGGTCCCGACGAGCACCCGATCCTGCCATGGAATCAGGAACAGCACGCGGCCATCATCGGTTCGCGGCACCATGAGCCCGGTGTTGCCCGGCAAAAACGATTTGTCCAGCACGACGTGCGCGCCCTGGCTGACGACGAGCATTTCCGGCGCGCCGACCTCGTCGAAACGACGCACCACATCCGCGAATACGCCGGTCGCGTTCACCACCACGCGGGCACGCAGTTCCATTTCTTCACCTGTTTCCGTGTCCCGGGCAAGAACGCCGTCGATCCGTTCACCCCGCCGCAACACCGCCGTGACCTTCACGCCATTGACCACAACGCCGTTCCGGTCCGCGATGCTTTGCGCGAGCGAAATGGCGAGACGCGCGTCGTCGAATTGTCCGTCGAAATAAAGCGTGCCGCCCCGCAGGTCGGCCGGTTCCAGCGTCGGAAGATTTTCGAGAGTTTCGTCACGCGAGAGTTGCCGGGAGCGTTCGAGTCTGAGCGAGCCGGCCAGACCGTCGTAGAATTTCAATCCGAGGCCGTAAAACGCACCGTGCCACCACGCGTAATGTGGCACCACAAACGCGAGCGGATGCACCAGGTGTGGCGCGTTGCGCAAGAGCCGGCGGCGCTCGCGCAACGATTGGCGAACGAGCCCAAGATGACCGCGTTGCAAATACCGAAGACCACCGTGAATCAGCTTGGTGCTGCGACTTGAGGTGGCTTGCGCAAAATCCCCCTGCTCCACCAACGCGGTGCGATACCCGCGCGCCGCCGCGTCCAAGGCTGAACCGAGACCGGTCGCGCCGCCGCCA
>JAYUBJ010000228.1:0-1993 GCA_043740915.1 Verrucomicrobiota bacterium | reverse complement strand
TAGGCACTACGTAGGAGCTTTATTCGGGTGCATGATCAGCTCTGCGGAGTTGGATTGCTTGGCCTACGAAGAGATGAACCTCAATAATGAAAAGGTGCGCTCATGGTTTGTTGAGCGCATTTGTAAACGGACTTACGAAACGTGGGAGATCGAAGCCCAGCAGATCGGAAAGAATTCATTAAAGTATTTTTTGAACAGATTGGATGTGGAACTGGATCTTATTTGGACCGACGCCGGTTTAGCAATGTTACCACCGGCTGATTTGAAACAATTCTTTATCGCGATTTGGGCGACATTGTTTCCGGGTGAGCCTTGGCAGATCGCGTCACTGGAGGAATTCGAGGAATTCTTTGATCTCCCGCGTGGAACGCACGCTCCAGACCTTGAGGATAAATTACCGGGAATATCAAGCGGCTTACCATGCGAAAATTAATTATTCGCAATTTCCAATCCCCCGGCGATATCGTGTTGCTCACGGCGGCGGTTCTTGTTTCGAACTTTTGTGACATCATGCCATCACTTCAGAAACCGAAGAGATTTGAGACTCGTCACCTCGTCTCCTACAAAGAGGAGAGGCTGCAAACTGACATGACTTACCCCGTCCAGGCCAGCCAGCGGGTGAATAGTTTCTTGACCGTCGGCGTCAGGCGGGTGCGGTTGTAGGCGTCGGCGCAGTGCTTGATGGCCTCGGCCTGCGTCGGGTAGGGGTGGATCACTTGGGACAGTTTGCCGAGACCCACCTGGCCCGACATGGCAACGGAAATCTCGCTGATCATCTCGCCGGCGTTCCGCGCCACGATCGTGGCACCGAGAATGCGGCTGCCCCCGCGCGCGACCAGAATCTTCACGAAGCCTTCCGTCTCGCCGTCGGTCACGGCCCGGTCCACCGCGCTCATCGGGCGACAGAACGCGTCCACCTCGAGACCACGCTGCTTCGCCTCGTGTTCACCCAGGCCAACGTGCGCCACTTCGGGATCCGTGTAGGTGCACCATGGCACGGTGAGCGCGCTCAGTTTTTTGCGCCCGAGAAAAAGCGTGTTCTGGATCACGATGCGCGCGGCGGCATCGGCGGCGTGCGTGAATTTCCATTTCAGGCAGACGTCTCCGGCGGCGTAAATGCGCGGGTGGGTGGTCTGCAACCGGTCGTTCACCGCGACGCCATGGTGCGTGTCGTATTGCACGCCGACAGCTTCAAGGTTCAATCCAGCCACGCTGGGTGCGCGGCCCGTGCTGGCGAGGATTTCATCGACGACGACCGTTTCGGCCTGGCCATTCGTCGTGAAGTGAAGTGTCTTGCCGCCTGGGTCACGAGCGACGCGCTGCCATTTGCAGTTGAGTTTGAGTTGAATACTCTCGGCGAGAAAGCGCCGCTGCACAATTTCCGCCGCGTCCGTGTCTTCGCGGTCGAGGAGATGCCCGTGAGTGTGAAATAAAGTGACTTGCGAACCAAGGCGCTGAAACGCCTGCGCCAGTTCGCAGCCGATCGGCCCGCCGCCAATGACGGCGAGGCGGCGCGGCAGTTGCGTGAGATTGAAAATCGTTTCGTTGGTGAGAAATTCCACCTCAGCCAGACCCTCGATTGCGGGCAGCACCGGACGCGCGCCGGTGGCGATGACGGCGTGTTTGAAACGCAGCTTCGCGCCGCCGACCTCCATGGTGCCTGAGTCGGCGAAGCGCGCGTCGCCGAGGAACACATCCACGCCCAGGCCGCGCATCCGCTCCGCCGAGTCGTGTTTGCTGAGGTCGGCGCGCAAACGGCGGACGCGTTCCATGACGGCGGCGAAATCGAGCGCGACACCCGGCGGCACGCGCACGCCGAACTCACCGGCGGCGCGCACCTCCGCCATCGCCCGCGCCGCGCGGATGAGCGTCTTCGAAGGTACGCAACCGAAGTTCAGACAATCCCCGCCGAGCAAATGCCTTTCGATCAAGGCGACCTTCGCGCCCAGTCCGGCCGCGCCCGCCGCCGTGACGAGGCCCGCCGTGCCGCCGC
>JAYUBJ010000227.1:0-6739 GCA_043740915.1 Verrucomicrobiota bacterium | reverse complement strand
GTCTGCTCCGTGACCTCGACTTGCTTGCGATCAAGCTTTGGGGACAGGCGGGTTTTCTCCGGACCGATGCTGCCGGTCTCGTCCGGAACCTTGCCGGGCCAAAGCTCGATCACCAACGGATCGCCGGCGCCATGCACCCACCCAGCTACACAAGTAAATGCGATCACCAAAACCGTCGATGTGAATTTCATGACTGAAGAGAGTTTGTTTCTGACGTTCCGCAGGAACGTGTCCTCCACCGACGCGCGGGGTCAAGAATTGAAATGTTATTGGGGAGCGCCGGGGGGTGAAGAATCATGAGTTGACCGCCACCCATATTTACGGGAAAGTAGCGGAGTGAAAACGACCTTGGAAATTCCGGACACTTTGTTTCGTGAGGCCAAATCGGCTGCCGCGAGTCGCGGCTGGTCGCTTAAACGGTTTTTCAACGAAGCGGTGAAGGAGAAACTCGCTGCGCCCGGTCGCAGCCGGCGAACCGGTTGGCCGGTGCCGCCACCCAGTCTGACCAAGGGCGAACTGCGGCGCGTCCAATCCACGATTGACGCAGATTTTTCGCGGATTGATGCAGAGGAATGGAAGTGATGCTCGACACCAACGCGCTGTCGGCGTGGGCCGACGCGGACCACGCGTTGTTGCGAGTTTTGCCCAAGGATCGGCTCTGGCACCTTCCAGTCATTGTGCTCGGCGAGTTTCTCTTTGGCATCCGGCGGTCGCGTGAACGTGCCAAGCTCGAACGCTGGATCGTGGAGGTGAAAGCCACCTGTGCCTTGGTGTCAGCCGATGCCGACTCCGCCGAGCATTACGCCGAAATCCGTGAAGAATTACGCGCCGCCGCGACCCCTATTCCTGAAAACGACATCTGGATTGCGGCCCTGTGCCGTCAGCATCATCTGGCCGTGGCCAGCCGCGACGGACACTTCGACAAGGTACGCGGCTTGAAGCGTGTGGCGTGGTGATTCGGAGGCTCCTTCAAACGGTGTTCTCCCTTGTCGGCATGGGCCGACTGGCGTAGGGTTGGCGGGTGAGTTCCCGCCACCCCAATTTCGCCCGCGTCGGGCTGCGGTTCGCCGTCATCGGCGCGTTGCTCTGCGCCACCAGCCTGGTCCTCCCCTGCGCCCACGCCCAGCAGACCGACGCAGAGCGAATGGAATTTCTGGAATCCAAGGCCAAGGCCGAAAAGGGAGAGGCCAAAGATCAATTTAATCTGGGCGTCTGCTATGACAAAGGTCGAGGCGTGGCGAAGGACTACACGGAAGCCGTGAAGTGGTATCGCAAGGCCGCCGAGCAGAATGACGCCTGGGCCCAATCCGAACTGGGCACTTGTTACCACCTGGGTCAAAGCGTGCAGCAGGACTACGCGGAAGCGTTCGCGTGGTTCAGCTTGGCTGCCAAGCCAGAAGTAATTGCTGCACAGAACCGTGATGATTTGGCGAATTGGATGTTGCCGCGAGAACGCGCCGCCGCGAAACAGCGCGCGAAGGTGTTGCAGGCGCAAATCGAGGCCAAGCTCAAGAGCGGCGGGAGGTGAGTCCCAACGCGATGGGCACCGGTTTGGCCGACCAATACCCCCACCGCCCGCACAGAATTACTTCGTTCCCGCTTTCACCGCGGGCGGTTCCATTCTACCTTTTTGTTTCCAGAAACGTTCGTGGAGTTGGGAAAATAATTGCGGCGCAAATTTTGCCGGCCGATACGCAAGGCGTGTTCTTTCTTCAGAATTATCCACGAACCATCGGGTCAACATGGGCTTCGCGGAACGGTCCGGAAGTTTACCACCCTTGCCTTGGGACGATTGCCGGACTAAGCTGGCTGCGAAAGCCCTGCGGTGGCGAATAAGTGAACATCGTCCCGCTCGGCGTAACTGAATCGTCCGCCATGACCGGTCTGCTCGATTTTGCGAAAAAACGCTCCCGCCGGATGCTCTTCGGTGCGGCGTTGGTGATCGTACTGGTCGTCGGTCTCGCGGATTACCTGACCGGTTTCGAGATTGTTTTCTCCGTGTTCTATCTCATCGCCGTCGCCCTGGCAGCGTGGTTTGTCGGCAAAGGCGCCGGGGTGGTCATCTCCATTCTGAGTGTGTTGGCCTGGCTGGCTGGCGATTGGGTGGCCGGGGTGCATTACGCCGAACCATCCGTGGTCATCTGGAACGGCGCGATCGCTCTGGTCTTTTATCTGGTGGTGGTCTGGCTGCTGTCCAGTTTGAGATCGCTGCACCTCGAGTTGGAGGAACGCGTCCGCCTGCGCACGGCCGCGCTCACCCAGGAGATCGCCGAACGTGAACGGCTCGAAATGGAAATCATGCAAGTCAGCGAACGGGAGCAATGGCGCATTGGACGCGATTTGCACGACAATCTTTGTCAGCACCTCACCGGCACGGCCTTGGCGGGCCAGGTCCTCGGGGAAAAACTCGCCGCGAAAGCGCTGCCGGAAAGCGCGGACGCCGCCAAGATCGTCGCTCTGGTGGAGGACGGCATCACCCTGGCCCGCACCTTGGCCCGCGGCATCGCCCCGGTCGAGATGGAGGCCGAGGGTCTTCAAGCGGCGCTGCAAGAACTGGCGGCGAACCTGACGAAACTGTCAAAGATCACCTGCGTTTTCGATTGCGACGCGCAGATCTCGATCAATGACGCCGCCACCGCCACCCACCTCTACCGCATCGCGCAAGAGGCGGTCGGCAACGCCATGCGGCACGGCAAGCCACGCCGCATCGACATCAGCCTGGCCGACCGCGGCGGGCGGCTCACCCTCACGGTCGAGGACGACGGCGTCGGCCTGCCGGAAACCCGCCAAAAACATCAGGGGCTCGGCACGCGCATTATGGCCCACCGTGCCGCCATGATTGGCGGGACCTTTTCCATCGAGCCGAACCCGACCGGGGGAACTTCCGTCGAATGCACCCTGCCTTTGCCCACCGTAAAAATGGCGTTACCCGTGCTGACACTCCCATGACCCTCGCCACCACCAAATCCAAACGCACGGTATTTCTCGTGGACGACCACCCGCTCGTGCGCGAATGGCTGACCAACCTCATCAACCAACAACCCGATCTGGTCGTGTGCGGCGAAACCGAGAGTGCTCCCCGTGCTTTGCAGGCCATCGCCGCTGCCCGACCTGACATTGCGATCGTGGACATCTCGCTCAATGGTTCATCCGGCATCGAGTTGATCAAAAATTTGAAGCAGTCCCACCCAGACGTGGCCGTCCTGGTGCTTTCGATGCACGACGAATCGCTGTACGCCGAGCGCGCCCTGCGGGCCGGGGCCAAGGGCTACATCATGAAACGGGAGACGACCAAGAAAGTGATCGAAGGCATTCGCCAGGTTCTGGACGGCAAGGTCTTCGTCGGTGACTCGGTGAAAGAGGAACTCACCCGGCGGTTGGTGGAAAACAAGAAGCAAACACCGCGCTCGCCGGTCGAAGAATTGAGCGACCGCGAGCTCGAGGTTTTTGAAATGCTTGGCCAGGGACTGGGCACGCGGCAAATCGCCGACGCGCTGCATGTCAGCATCAAGACCGTCCAGGCTTACTGCGCCCGCGCGAAGGAAAAATTGAACGTCGAAAGCGCCACCGAGCTTTTGCGCGAAGCCATTCGCTGGAACGAATTCAAGCATTCCCGCTAAGCGCAGCCCGCATTGTTCGCGTTTGGCGTGCGACCTTCGATCCGCCTCAACCCACTTGGCGCAGCGTCGCCGCATTCCCGCTGGCCAGAAAATCACGAATGCGCGCCGCGTAGGATTCGACCTGACACAAATGTTAGAGCGCGCCTAACGTGACGGCCCGGCGCGGTGCGCCTATGTTGTCCGCTCAAGAATGAAAAAGATTTTGAGTGCTTTTCTTGATTCGAAGAGAATCGTGCGTGCTGCCTCGGTCGCCTTGCTGTGCTTGGGCACTGGATTCGCGCACGGCTCTTTCGCGCACTGGGCCACCGGAGAAGTAACGGAGATCAACCCCCAACAGTCGACGTTCGTGATCCGGGACCATGCTTCCAGGAAACTGGTGGCGGTACGCTGGAACGAGGAGACGCGGCTGTGGACGCAACCCACCCGACGCAATGACCGCGGCCTGACTTTTGACTCGAGCCAAGTCACGAACGGCGCACCCGTGCAAATCATGTTCAAGCAGCATTCAGACCACCAACTCGTGACGAGAGTCATCCGGCTTGCGCCCGCTGAAGCGCCGGACAATCAAATTAAGGACGGCGAAAGGTCTCCGCGATCACGGGCGTTCCCCGATACATCCCGAACGAAATGAGACAGGTGATGATTTTTCCAGGTGCATTCCTCCGGTACATTGGCGTCGTTTTTATCCTGGTCTCGGCCGGTATTTGCGGCACGGCGGCCAGCAGCGATCCGACTAATTCTGCTTCTTTGGCCGAACGCCCATTGACTTTGGTCGAGGCGCGGCGGCTGGCTTTTGAGCGCAACTGGGATTTGCTCGCCGCCAAGAGCGACGTGGACGCGGCCACCGCCCAGAAAATCGTCGTCCGGGAATTTCCGAATCCGACGCTTTCGCTCGCCACGCAAAAAATCAACGCGGACAATCATTCCAACCGTACGTCCGCCGGCAATGATCTCTGGAACCGGAGCTACGACACGATCACGGCGGTGAACCAGTTGTTTGAAATCGGCGGCAAACGCGCCCGTCGGCGGGAATCTGCGGCGGCCGGTTTCGCAGCCGCCGAGGCCCGGCTGCGCGATGCGCATCGACTGCTCGACGCCGCCGTCTCCCGGACCTACCTTGCGGCACTGCTGGCGCGGGAGAATGTGAAGATCCTCAAACAGTCCGCCGCGTCGTTGCGGCGCGAAGCGGAAATCGCCGAAATACGTTTGCATGCAGGCGATATATCAAAGGCGGACAAGATGCAAATCGAAATCGCCGCCGCGCGATTGGAACTCGACGCGCAAACGGCGGAGGGCAATGCCGTCGTGGCGCGCATTGCCGTGGAAGTTTTGGTCGGAACCAAAAATCCGACCGGCGTTTGGGTGCCGGGCGACACATTGGAGCAACTGGCCAATCTGCCTTTCTTAGCCAGCCAGGTGACGCCCGGTGCTACGCGCCCGGACGTGAAGGCGGCGGAGGCGGCCCGAGCGAAAGCCAGCGCCGACTTGAAACTGGCGCGGGCGATGCGGATTCCTGATCCCACCTTTTTGTTGCAGTACGAACACCAACCGCCCGACCAGCCGAACACATTGGGCCTGGGGGTGTCCTTCCCACTGCCGCTTTGGAATCGAAACAGGGGTGCCATCAAAGCCGCCGAAGCGGCGCAGACCCAGGCCGTGCTCCAGGTGGAGAAAGTGAAGGCACAAGCAGCCGCCGAAATTGCGACCGCGGAGGCAGCCTATGCCGAGGCATCCGCCCGTTGGGAGCGCTATCAACAACAACTCCGCCCCCAATCCGAGCAAGTTCGCAAAACCATCAGCTTTGCCTACGAAAAAGGCGGCGCCTCGCTGCTCGATTTGTTGACCGCTGAACGCAACGATAACGACATCCGGCTGGCGACCACGCAAGCCATGGCCGACCGCGCCGTCGCCGCCGCCGGCTTGGCGGCCGCGCACAACTCGGCGGGCGAGAAACCAACCTCTCTGAACAACTAAACCACAATTTATTATGGCAACCATGCACTTCACAAAATCGATTTTCCACCGACAAGCGGAATCCAGCTTGCCGCAACCGCTCAACTACGACGCCCCGCGCTTACACCCTGCCCGCTCGCGCCAGGGAAATGCCTGGTTTGCCTATTCCTGGCGCGTGCTGCTGGCGGGTGTCTCCGCACTGTCACTCCTCGGTTGCCATAAGGAAGAATCAGCTGCGACGGAAGCCACTTTCACCGCCAAGGTGGAGGGTGAAAATATCAGCTTGCCGGCAAATGCCCCGCAACGATCATCGCTGGCAGTGGAAACCGCGGCCCGGCGCCCGGCAACAGTCGCGCGTTTCACCGGCCGGCTGATCTGGAACGACGAAGTGACCGTCCGCATTTTCTCACCCGTCGCGGGTCGCGTCCACGATCTCCCCGTCAACCTCGGCCAACTGGTCGGGCAGGGCGATGCGTTGGCCAAAATCGTTTCCCCTGACTTTGGCCAGGCGCAGGCCGATCTGCGCAAGGCCACTGCCGAGTTGCAACTGGCCGAACGCACCCTCGCCCGATTGCGCGAACTTTTTGATCACGGTGCCGCTGCCCGGAAGGATGTGGATGCCGCCGAAGGCGCGCAAGCGAGCGCACTCGCCGAAAAAGAACGCGCCACCGCCCGGTTGAGCCTGTACGGTGGTGGTGGTGCGTCCGTGGACCAAATGTTCACCCTCAAGACGCCGCTGGGCGGGGTGGTGGTGGAAAAAAACGTCAACCCCGGCCAGGAAGTCCGGCCCGATCAGATGCTCGCCAATGCACCGAATCTCTTCGCTCCGCTGTTTGTGATCTCTGATCCCACGCGGCTTTGGCTGCTGCTCGACGTGACGGAATTGGACATGACCGCCCTCAAACCGGGTCTGGGGCTGAAAATCCACACGAAGGCATTTCCCGACAAAATCTTCGAGGGCCGGGTGGAGGTCGTCGGCGATTCTCTGGACGCCACGACCCGCACTGTCAAAGTCCGTTGTTCCTTCAATAATTCGGAAAAACTCCTCAAGGCCGAGATGTACGTGACGGCAGATGTCACTTTGGAAGCGACGGCAAACGGCTCGGCGGGCGTGGATGAGTCGGCCAAGGCGGTGTTTTTAAAGGACAACCGACATTTTGTGTTTA
>JAYUBJ010000226.1:0-6751 GCA_043740915.1 Verrucomicrobiota bacterium | reverse complement strand
GGGCAGCCAATTAGGTGTAGATTCCGGTGTAACTCTGACGCCAGACCTCCAAAAACCCCTGTAAAATCAAGGGTTTTAACTGGAGGCGAGGGTCGGAATCGAACCGACGCATACAGCTTTTGCAGAGCCGCGCCTTACCACTTGGCTACCCCGCCGTCTCAGGCCGCACAGAATAATTAACTCCGCCGTCGGCGCAAGTGTTACTTTTCCACGAGTCAACCTGGAAAACCCAACTCGCGGCGATGCGTCCACAAAGCGCCTGGTTCGAAGATGCCCACCGGTGTGATGATGCCGGTGATCAACTCCGCCGGCGTCACATCAAATCCAGGATTGCGCGCGCCGCTCGACGGGTTGGCCACGCGCACCAACTCCCGCCGGTTTCGTTGGGTCACACCCCAGGCACTCAGCACTTCGCGCTCGTCGCGCTCCTCAATCGGAATGTCCGCGCCGGATTTCAAATTCCAGTCGATCGTCGATAGCGGGATCGCGACGTAAAAGGGCAGACCGTGCCGTCGCGCCAACACTGCCTGCGTGTACGTGCCAATCTTGTTGGCCACTTCGCCGGTGCGGCCCAAGATCCGGTCGCTGCCGACGATGACCAAATCGATTTCCCCCCGTTGCATCAAATGACCGGCGGCGTTGTCGGCGAGGATCTGATGCGGGATATTTTGCTGCGCCAATTCCCAGGCCGTCAAGGTTGCGCCCTGCGAGCGGGGACGCGTTTCGTTGCAGAAAACGTGAAAACTTTTGCCGAGCGCCTGCGCCGCATACATCGGCGCCGTGGCGGAACCGATATCGACAAAGGCCAGCCAGCCGGCGTTGCAGTGCGTCAGCACGTGCATCCCTTCGCCGATCAACGATGCGCCGCGTCGGCCGATGGCCTCGCAGTGCGCCACATCTTCATTGGCGAATTCCTCGGCGGCGGCCAGGGCGAGGGCCTGTTGTTCGGCCACGGTTTTCCCCGACTTCATGTGGGCACGCACCTGGATCATCGCGTTCACCGGATCGACGGCGGTAGGTCGCGCCGCTTTCAAAGTTTGATACACGATTTCCACGTGCCTTGAAAACTTGGCGCGGTTGTTCCCGGAGAAAGCCCGTGCGCCTTGCGCCAGGCCGAACGCCGCCGTCGCCCCGATGGCCCCCGCGCCGCGCACCACCATGTCCCGGATTGCCTGGGCCGTGCTCTCGAAATCGCGCGTGGCGATTACCTTGAACTGATGCGGCAGCAGGCGTTGCTCGATCAACCGGACTGCGTTGCGGCGGGCGTCGAAAGTGACGGTGCGATAAGGGCGGGTGCGTCGGCCGACAGTTACATTCATGGAGGGAGATTAAGCAAACCGGCTCGCCAGCGAAAGGATGATCCGTGAACGGCGCCGCCCGCCGCGCGTGGAGGATCAGCGCGTTCGGGTTTTGAGCGACCGGATTTGGGCGCGGATCTTTTTGAAGAGCGGGTGCTTGCGAAGCTTGGCCAGATCGGGGTCTCGGGCCAGCAATTTGAAGTCGTCATAGCCGAGGCCCAGTGCATTTTCCAAGGCCAACACGGCCGCGTCAAATTGCTCCGTGAGCGCGTAGCTGCAGGCCAGATTGTATTGCACATGGGAATCGTCCGGACGCAGCCGGGCCAGCTGCTCGTCCACCTGCAAACCCTCGGCGAATTTCCCGCGCTTGGTGTAGGCGTCACCCAGGATTTGCAACGCCTCGACGTATTGCGGGTCGCGCCGGATCACGCCCTCGATGAACCCGATCTCGACGTCCAGGTTCTGCTGTTCCTGGCGGGTCAGGATTTTTTTTGCGCTGCTTTGCTTCGGCATATTTTTCAACGTGCGCGGATCATGTCAGAACGCAAGTCGCCGTCAAGCGATGGTGCTTGGGGAAGCGGCGCTTACGCCTCGTGCAGGGCGCGCAACTCGCCATCGGTGCGCCGCAGCCGCACGGCCAGGGCGCGGGCCAGACGCGCAAACATCTTCACGCCCAGGAGCGGGTGCGGCCGCGACAGTTCATCAAAGCGGCGGCGCGAGATCACGAAGAGGTCGGTGGCGGTGGTGGCGACCGCGTCGGCGGAGCGCGTGCCGTGATCCAGGAATGCCATTTCGCCAAAGAAATTGCCGCGGCCGAAATACGCCAGGTTGTGGTGCTTGCCGCCTTCGAGAGGCAACTGGATGCGCACGATGCCCCGGCGGATCAGGAACAGTTCATCCCCCTCATCCCCGCGCCGGAAAATGGTCTGACCCACGGGCACGGCTCGTTCCTCCACGCAGAGTTTGAGCGCGGACAGGGTCTGGTCTGACTCGAATTCGCGCAGCAGCTCAATCTCCGCCAGTTCGAGGGGGATCTCCTGGCCATCGGGTTGCAGCAGGTGTTGGTCTTCGAGGATGCTGTCTTCCGCCCACTCGAGCGCGTCATCCAGGGTGTCGAAGAGCTTCACATTTTCGGTGGATTTCATCACGCCCAACTGGTCGAAGTAGGCTTGGAGGTTCTGGCCCGTCGGCAGGCTCGCCGGCAGGCCGCTGAAGACGAGGAAGCCGCCGCGATCCGTGAGCATGGCCTCAATTTGTTCGAGCATGTGCGCCGCCGTGAAATCCACCGATTGGACGCGCCGCATATCGAGGATGATATGGCGGCAACGCTTGAGATCCGGCTCCAACTCGGTGAACAACTGGTCGGTGGTGCCGAAGAACAGGCTGCCTTGCAATTCGCAGGCGACGGTGAGGTGGCCAAATTTTTCCAGGGCCTCCTGTTCCTCCGGCAGGCGGTGTTTCTTCGACGACGTGTGGCTGCCGTAGGCCTTGCGCCGGATGACCGAGCCGCGGATTTGTTCGCGAATGAACAGCAGGATCGCCAGGCCCAGCCCGGTGGCGGAGGCGGCAATGAGGCTGATTTTTACGGCCACCACAATCACCGCGGCGATGACGCAAAAATCGAGCACCGTCGTCTTGGACTTGAGCAAATGGAAGCTCTCCCAATCGAACATGCGAAACGCCACCACGAAGAGCAGGCCCGCGAGCGCGGCAATGGGCACCCAGGCGATGAGGTTGCCAAACAGGAGGAACACGGCGAGAACGAAAACTCCTTCGAGGACGCCTGAGGCGCGGGTCTTGCCGCCACTGTTAACGTTGACCAGCGTGGCGCCCATGGTGCCGGCGCCGGGCATGCCGCCGATGATGGCTGAAGCGAGATTGCCGACGCCCTGGCCGATGAGTTCGCGGTTGGAGTTATGGCGCGAACGGGTCAGCGCGTCCACGATGACACAGGTCTTCAACGTATCAATGGAGAGCAAAACCGAAAGGGTGAGCGCCGGACCAAACAGTGCCTGCAGATCGCTCAATTGCAGCGCGCCCAGCGCCTTCCACCGGTCACCCAGCGCCGTGAAGATCGGTCCCACCCCGCCTTTAATCTCCCCGATTACCAGCTTGTTGTGATCCAGCCTTAACAGGTCTGGATAGGCGACCAGGCCCAGGCCAAAGTAGGCTAGGATGCCGGCGCTCAGGCCGATGATCGTCGCGGGAACGGCTTTGGTGATCTTGGGGGCCACGAGGATGCCGACGATCGTGACGATCCCGACGGCGATGCCCTTCCAACTCCATTTTTCCGGTGAGGACAGGCCCTCCCAGACGTTCAGGTCTTTGGGAAGACCGAGGAATTTTGGCACCTGACTTACGAAAATAATCACGCCGACGCCGCTGAGATAGCCGGACACCACCGGGTAAGGAATGAATTTGATTAATCGCCCACCACCGATCGAGCCATAGAGCAACTGCAAGGCGCCCGAGAGCAACGCCACCAGCGTGAGGAGGATCAACACTTTCTCGGGGGCCACCAATCCCAATCCGCCTTGCTTTCCGGCGACGAGATCAATCGCCAGCGCGGACAAGACGGCGGCGGCGGGGCCGCACGGCGCCGAAATCAGGCGCGGGGCACCGCCCAGCGCGGACGCGAGAAGACCCATCGCGATCGCCCCGAGGATGCCCGCCATCACACCGTACTTAACAAAATCCGAGCCCAGCACGATGTAGATGGAGACGCCGTAAGCGATGGACGACGGCAGGGCCACCAGCATTGACGCAAATCCACCCCACAGGTCTCCAACGAGATTCGCGGGGAGCTTTCGCTGGGATGTGTCCGGGGACATGGGCGGCAGATCGGCTTCAGTGGTGGCGATTTGGTTTCCAGTGTACGATGCGGAGCTTGGGCATACGATTCTTTCTGTGTTGGTCGATCATGTCACAAAGCCCGTCGCCGTCAAGTGACGGCACGCATAAGCGCCTTCATTTCAGTCCGGCGCTTTCTGGAAACTTTTTGACACGATTGGGATCAACATTTAGTTTTCAGCCATGAAAGTTTTGCTCACGGCGCATCAGGAAAAGTTCGTCGGCCAAAAGATGAAAGGCGGCGGCTACCTCTCCGCAGACGAGGTGGTCCGCGAGGCATTGCGTGTGTATGAACTGGTCGAGCAAGCGGATAATGATCCACAGCTTCAAGCGGCGTTGCGTCATTCACTTCACAGTCCGCTGAAGAAATACAAACGCGGCCACTTCGCCGCGCTGGCCACCCGCAACGGTCGCCGCGTCCTCGCCGCGTGAACCGGCTGGAAGTTTTTGTCCGTCACGACGCCGAGTTGGACGCCTTTGGTTACTTCCAGCGCATCTTGGAACACAACCCCGCCGACGCAACGCGTTTCCTGGAAGCGATTGACCTGACGATTGAGGGACTCCTACTGCAACCGCTCAAGGGTCGGCTGCGAAAATTTCGCGGCAGAGATTTGAAAAACATCCGCTCGTGGCGCGTGGATGATTTTGAGAACTATCTGATCTTTTATCGTTTCACCGGAATGCGACTGGAAATTCTCCGCATCAAACACGGCGCCATGGATTTTCCACAGGCATTGCGGCAAGGTTAGGGCGCGGTCACTCCGTGCGCGCCGTTCCGTGGCTTGCGTGAATCAGTACGGCGCGCACGGAGCGACGCGCCCTACCAACCATTCTCGGTTCGTGGGCAAAATTCGTGGCGTTTGCGGGCCGTGTGTTATCTCCCCATCCGATGCGGAGAAGGAATCGGCTGCGCGCGGCGAGTCGTAAAACTTCAAACTGTGCCACTCCCGCGCGCTCACCGGATCCGGACGAACAATTTTCCCGGGAGCTGCCGGATGATCCGTTTCATCTCGAGGCTCAGCAGCGTGACGGACGCGGTCGAACTCGGCAGGTTGCTGCCGCGGATGACTTCATCGATGGTGCTTTCGTTGTTGCTCTGGAGGGTGTCGAGGACGCGTTGCTCGTTCTCGGAAAGTTCCAGGGCGGGCAGCACGCCGGTTTCGTTGGCGGATGGCGCGCGGTTGCTGGCGGGGAAGAGATATTCGAATTCGCTCAAGATGTCTTCCGCACCCTCGCAAAGTTTCGCGCCTTTTTTGATGAGTTCGTGGCAGCCTTTGCTGCGCGGCGAGTCGATGCGACCGGGGACCGCGAAGATTTGCCGGCCATAATCGTTCGCAAAGTTCGAGGTGATCAGCGCGCCGCTGCTCAGGTTGGCCTCGACCACGACGGTGCCGAGCGTCATGCCGGCCACGATGCGGTTGCGAATGGGGAAGGATTGTTTGTCGGCGGGACGGTTCATGGGGAACTGAGTGATGACGGCGCCATTGGCGGCGACGCGCTCGAACAACTCGGCGTTCTCGGGGGGAAACACGAGGTTGATGCCGGTGCCGAGCACGGCGACCGTGCGACCCTTCGCGCTCAACGCGCCCTGGTGCGCCGCGGTGTCGATGCCCCGGGCGCCGCCGCTGACCACCGTGACGCCGACGTAGGCGAGTTGATAGGAAAGTTTGCGCGCGACTTCGAGACCGTAGTGCGTCGTCTGCCGCGAGCCGACCATGGCCACGGCGTTCTTGTCCTTCGCGGTCAACTCCCCCTTCACGTACAGCACGATGGGCGGATCGTATATTTGCTTGAGCAATTCGGGATAAGCCGCGTCGGCCTGCGTGAGCACATGACAGCCGTAGTCCGCGATCCGTTTCAATTCCGCGCCGAGGTCGGCGGTTTTTTCCCAATTGGCAATGGCCTCCGCCGTCTCCTCGCCGATGCCGCGGACGTGGAGCAGTTGTGATTTGGAAGCGCGCAGGATGGCGGGCGCCTCGCCGAAGTGATCCATCAATTGCCGGACACGCACCGGGCCGACGTGTTCGATGAGATTAAGGGCGATCAAGGCTTCCTTGGAATCCATGGCCCGACCGTATTTCGTTTATGGGCAGGGGGCAAGCAATAGCGCCGGTCTGAATAATGGGTGGAACGGGCTACCAGCCCGTTTTCGGCGGCAACCTGCCGCCGAAAAAGCCCGGCAGGCTGGTAGCCCGCCGGAGCAGGCCAGTGGCCCGTTCCACCCAGCATTGGATTTTCAGACCGGCTCCAACCATTTCCCACCGCGAACCTGCGGAACTCAGAGTCCCCGTTCACCGGGCGGCCAGACATCACGGTTTGAAGGCGGCGTGACTGGGATCGCCGCCGGATTCGAGGTAGGCCAGCAGGTCGAGGATTTGGTCGAGCTTGAGGACGTTCAACAAGCCGGTGGGCATGGGCGAAATCAGGGAGATTTCCCGTTTGACCAGATCATTTTTTAAGACCGGGGTGGTCTGCGTGGAAAACGGATTCGCACGCACGAGCACTTGTTTCGCATCTTCCTGCTCGATGCTGCCGGTGATGGTCTCGCCGTTCTTCAGCGTGAAATTGGTGGTGCGGAATTTTTCATCAATGACCTTGGATGG
>JAYUBJ010000225.1:0-6751 GCA_043740915.1 Verrucomicrobiota bacterium | reverse complement strand
TATCCTCCTTCTGGGCGGGCGAGATCAAAATCTAGCGTCTCGAATCCGCGTATGTTGCGGAGAGAGACTTTGTGAATATACATGGCGAGTTTATATCTGAGTTTGGTTCAGATTCCAACTGCATTATGTGCGCTGTATCCGACGGGCAGCGCTTGGTCAGCTCGTGGGCGAAATACTTGGCTTGATCCGCGGTAAGATTCATCAACGTCCTATTTTTGTTGGACGGTGTCCAATTCTACGGATGTGCCGTTGAACCTGGCGTTAGATTCGTCACAAATGAAATCTGGCTGCCCATCTCAGGCGCGGACCTGAATCACCTTGCGCCCCGCCTGCTGCTGACGGGCTTCCAATTCATGAATGGCCTCGACCACCTTGGACAGGCTCATTTCATGGGCCTCGAAGCCTTGGCCGATGGCTTTGAGCAGGGTGATGGTGAGCTGGCCGCCGAGGTGTTCCCGGAATTCCTCAAAGCCGTTGAGCACGATCAATGCCCCGTTGGCGTCCACATGCAGGAGTTCGTTGGCGAAGAGTTCGAAGCCGAGTTTTTCCAGCAACAACAGGATGCGTTCGGCGCTGGCTGGGTCGAGGTGGCCCATTTTTCGCGAATAGATCACGTCGAGCGCGATGCCGACAGCGACGGCCTCGCCGTGACGAAGCTTGTATTCGGACAACTGTTCCAGCTTGTGCGCTGCCCAGTGGCCGAAATCAAGCGGGCGTGCGGAGCCAAACTCAAACGGGTCGCCGCTGGTGGCGATGTGATCCAGATGCAGTTCAGCGCAGCGATGGATGAGGCTTTGCATCGCCGCCAACTCAAAGTCCCGGAGCTTGTCCGCGTCGCGTTCGAGGCGCTCAAAAAAAGCGCGGTCGCGGATCAATGCCACTTTGACGGCCTCGATGTATCCCGAGCGCTTGTCCCGCGGCGAGAGCGAATCGAGCAGGTCAAAGTCATTGATGACCGCGAACGGCGGGGCGAAGGCGCCGATGAAATTCTTTTTACCAAAAGCGTTGATGCCGTTTTTCACGCCCACGCCGGAATCCGCCTGGCTGAGGGTCGTCGTGGGGATGCGCACCAAGCGTACACCGCGGTGGGCCGTGGCGGCGGCGAGGCCAACCATGTCGAGCAACGCCCCGCCACCGACGCAGATCATATAGGAATGGCGGTCGATGTGGTGGCGGTCCACGCGCGATTGGATTTCGGAGACGTGGAAGTAGGAATTCTTGGTGCGCTCGCCCCCTTCGATGATCATGGGGGGACAGACCAGTTGGAGGTCGTCGGGAAACGCGGCGAAGTAGGCCTCGATCTCGGCGGCGAGGTTCGGTTGGGCCTGGGCCAGCGCTTCGTCGAGGATGAGCAGCGCCTTGCGCGGGCCGCTGCACTCGTCGTTGGCCAGCACGTTTTTCAACAGCAGATTACCCGGCGCGAAGACCCGCTGGGTGAAATGCACCTGGTGCCGGTAACTGACTTGGATGGTCCGTTCAATGCGGGACATGGCCATATTTTGTAACCTTGGACGGCGGATTCCCAGTTTTATTTGGGCTAAGGTAGCCGAACGGGCCGAACGCCCCACTGCTGGAAGCGGAAGGCATGGCCGTGACCACCCAGTTGAACTCATTTTTGAGGGTGCGGCCAGTTGACATGCTGCGGCTGATCCCGCGCGGCGCGGGACACAGCCGCGCTCCTGGGGCCGTGGCGGATGCGCCCGTTTGGAGTGCGCGGCCAGAAAGACCTTGCCTGAGCAGGTGGATTTGCTACAAGCGAGTCGAAGCTAGCGCAAAAACTAAAAGGAAAAACATGATCAACTCCATCAAACAAACCATCGCTGTCTGCCTGCTTTCCGCCGTCGCCGTGGGATTCACCGTTCCGATTCGGGCCGCCGACAAACCCGACGAAAAGCCGGCCACGCCCCCTGAGGCCGCCAAGAAACCAAGATCCCGCGGGATTCCGTTCACCGGCAAATTGGGCGCGGTGGACCAGGTGGCCAAAACGATCACCGTCAAAGGCAAGGAAAAGGACCGCGTCTTCCAGATCACTTCGCAAACCCGGATCATGAAGGCGGGTAAGTCGGCCACATTGGAAGATGGCGTCGTGGGCGAGGACGTGAGTGGTTCCGCCCGGCAGGCGGCGGAGGGAAAAATGGAAGCCGTGAGCGTGCGGTTCGGGCCGAGGCCGGAAGGGGAAGGGGCCAAGGGCGGAGACAAAGCCAAACCCAAAGTCGATCCTAAAGTCGAACCGAAGGGCGACGACAAGAAAGCGAAGGATTAGTCCTTTTTGTTCCGCGCAAAATCGAAAGGCAGGCCGTAACTGGCCTGCCTTTTTTCTTGGCGCCGCGCCTTATTCTTCGGCACCCACCTGGTATTTTTGGATCAGCACAAAACCGCGGGCCGCTTCCAAGGCCATGGCAAATTCGTCGTAGCTTTGGAAACGGTCATCCGGGTTTTTCGCCAGGGCGCGGACAATCGCCTCGTTCGTCAACGGCGTGATGTCCGAGCAAATTTCGACCGGCGGCGTCAATGGCGTGTAGGCTTGGGCGTACACCACATCTTCATTGGTCGCACCTTCAAACGGGACCTGGCCGGTCAGCGCGTGGTAGAGTGTGCCCGCGAGGCTGTACATGTCGGAACGAAAATCCTCGCGCCGTTCGAGGATGCGTTCCGGCGCGAGGTAATAGGGCGTGCCGAGGACCTCGTATTCTTTTTTTTCAACCTCCGGGTTGCGCGCCAGGCCAAAGTCGATGAGCTTGGGCTCGCCTTCGGAGTTGAAGAGGATGTTGCCAGGCTTGATGTCCAGGTGCAGAAGCTTGTGTTTCAACGCCGTGGTGAGGGCATTAACGAGTTTGTAGCCAATGTCGAGCACGTCCAGTTCCGGCACGCGCTGCTCCTTCTCGATGCGATTGTCCAAGCTGCCACAGTCGGCCACTTCCAATGCGATGTATTGCTGGCCTTCAAATTCGTCGAAGGTGTAGATGTGAATGATGTTCGTGTGGTTGAGCGCCGCACACGCCTGGGCTTCCTTGCAAAAATTTTCACAAGCCTGCGGGTCTTCCGCCAGTTCCCGTTTCATCAGCTTGATCGCCACCTCGCGCAATAATTTGGTGTCGAAGGCCCGGTAAACCGTCCCCATACCGCCGGATCCGACCACCGACCGCAGTTCGAATTGGCGCAATTGCATCGGCACCATGATGCCGTAGCCACAGCGGGTGCAGTTGTGAATTGACAAGGGGGCCAATTCCGGGGAGATGAAATTCTTCACCCCGCATCCGTTGCAGGAAACCATGCGGTACCGCCCAGGCGTTGGAGTAATGGTCACGGGAAAACCATACCATTTACCCGCCGCGCGACAAGTTTAGAAGTGCCATCTCGCGATTGAGCACTACGGCCTGAAAGACAAAGCATCCACGTTTGCAGCCTAGCAAGACGGCCTGAAAGCAGCGCGGGTGGTTTAAGTTTGACCGCGTTTCCTCCCACAACATAGCTTTGCCGCGTGGGCTCCGAAGTCGTTCAACCGAATCCGTGGATGATGGCGCCGTTCGGCCTGCTGCTGGCCGCCATCGCCCTGGCCCCACTGTTTTTTTCGGGCTGGTGGGGAAAACATTTCCCAAAGGTCGCCTACACGCTCGGAGCCGTGACGCTGGGTTATTATTTGTTTGGCCTCCAGGCGCCCGCGCGCGTGCTGCACACGGCGCATGAGTACGTAAGCTTCATCACGCTCATCGCCTCGCTCTACATCGTCTCGGGCGGCATTCACATCACTGTCCAGGGCGGGGCGACGCCGCTGGAAAACGTCCGGTTCCTTTTCATCGGTGCGCTGATCGCCAATGTCCTTGGCACCACAGGCGCCTCGATGCTCCTGATCCGCCCCTGGCTGCGCATGAACAAATACCGCGTCACCGCGCATCACGTCGTTTTTTTCATTTTCATCGTGGCGAACGTCGGCGGCTGCCTTACACCCGTCGGCGACCCGCCGCTTTTCCTCGGTTACCTGAAAGGAATTCCGTTCTGGTGGGTGCTCGCGCATTGCTGGCCCATGTGGGTGGCGGGTGTGGGCGTTTTGCTCGCAATGTTTTACTTTGTGGATCGCCGCAATTATCGGCGCGCGCCAAAAGATGTCCGCGAACAGCTCGCCGAACCAGCCGATCAATGGCGCTGCAAAGGCCTGCCCAACCTGTTTTTTCTCGGCGTTATTCTCGGTGCGGTGTTCCTCAACGATCTGCCGGTTCTGTTTCTGCGCGAGGCGCTGATGATCGCCGCCGCCCTCGGTTCGTACTACACGACTCGCAAGCACATCCACGAGGCCAACCACTTCAACTTCCACCCGATCCAGGAAGTGGCGATTCTGTTCGCGGGCATCTTTGCCACCATGATGCCGGCGCTGGACTGGCTGGGGACGAATGCGCGGTCGTTGGGCGCGCCCACTACCTCGATGTTCTATTGGGGCAGCGGCACGCTTTCGAGTTTGCTCGACAATGCGCCGACGTATCTCGCCTTCTTGCAGGTGGCGGGAGGGACGGTTGATTTCACAAGCACGATTGTGGAACCCAAGGACTTCCTGCCGGCCGCGCTGAAGTTGGATCATGAATTCGTCCGTCATTTGGTGGCCCTCAGCATTGGCTCGGTATTCTTCGGCGCCTGCACTTACATCGGCAACGGCCCGAACTTCATGGTCAAGGCCATCGCCGACCAGCAAAAGGTTCACACTCCAGACTTCCTTGGCTACATTTTCAAATTCACGCTTCCGTTCATGCTGCCGATGCTCCTGTTCGTCTGGTGGGTTTTCTTTCGCGCCTGATGCCATGCGTTTCCTTTACAACATCCTATTTCTCGCCGGCTTCGCCCTCAGCACGCCGTATTATTTTCTGAAAATGTGGCGGCGCGGCAACTGGCAGCGCGGTTTCGCCCAGCGCTTCGGCCGTTACGAAGGCCGCGTCAAACAGGCCCTTACCAACCGCCAGGTGCTCTGGCTGCACGCCGTCAGCGTCGGCGAAGTCAACGTCTGCACCCAGCTCATCCAGGCGCTCGAACCGCGCCTGCCCAACTTGAAGTTCGTCGTCTCCACCACCACTTCCACCGGCATGGGCGAACTGCAAAAGAAACTGCCGTCGCACATCGAGAAAATTTATTATCCGATCGACCGCCGCCGCTTCGTGACCCGCGCGCTCGCCGCGATCCATCCCGCCGCCATCGTGCTGGTGGAGGCGGAAATCTGGCCCAATTTTCTCTGGCACGCCCACGATTTCAAAATCCCCCTGTTCCTCGTCAATGCCCGCCTGTCCGAAAAGTCGTATCGCGGCTATCGACGCTTCGGCTTTTTGTTCCGCCCGGTGTTCGCGGCCTTCGACGGCGTGGGCGCGCAGAGTGAAATCGATGCGGCGAAACTCCGCGAACTCGGTTGTCGTCCTGAAGCCATTCACATCGTCGGCAACCTGAAATTCGACGCGGCCAAGCTTGATGAACGGCGGTTGCTCGACGTGCCTGCGCTCCTCCGCCGGCTCGGCGTGCCGGAGGGTGCGCGCATCCTGGTGGCGGGCAGCACGCATGCCGGCGAGGAGGCGATCCTGGCGGCGCAATTCCTCCGGTTGCGGCGGCAATTTCCCGATTTGTTTCTCGTGCTGGTGCCCCGCCATTTTGAGCGCGGAAATGCGGTCGGCGAGGAACTGGGCGCGCTCGGTGTGAAATTTGTTTACCGCAGCGCACTCCTGGAAAGCAGCCAGTTCAAACCGGGTGAGCTTGATGGCCTGCTGGTCAACACGACGGGCGAGTTGAAGTATTTTTACGAATACGCGTCGGTCATTTTTGTCGGCAAAAGCCTTACGGCCGAGGGTGGGCAGAATCCGATCGAACCGGGCGCCCTCGGCAAGGCGATGGTCTTCGGGCCGAACATGCAAAACTTCGCGGCGATCGCCGCCGCCTTCGTCACCCACGACGGGGCCGTGCAAGTGCGGGACGCGGCGGAGTTGGAGCAGGTGTTGGCCGAACTGCTCGCCGATGAACCGCGCCGCGCCGCACTGGGTCGCAACGCGCGGCAGTTCGTCCGGGAAAATCAAGGCGCGGTCGAGCGGACGGCGGACATGATCGTGAAACGACTCAGGACCTGAGTGAAGATTCCATTCCAGGCTTTTCGGCGGCCAGTTGCCGCCGAAAACGGGCTGGGAGCCCGTTCCACCCATTTCTCATGAAGGCGCTCACTGGATGAGCGCCGACGTCCGTGCCGAGAGCCATTGCACGTCAACATTATTGGTCGAGTAAACGCCCAGTTGCAACGGGGTGCCGGTGACCGGCGGCTTGGTGCGCGGATCAAGCCAGCGATGCGGTTCCGCGTGGCCATCGGCGAACCCGAGGTTGCAGCCGCCGTTGTGATAACTGCCGGGATAATCCAAAATGGCGTTGAGTTGCGGCTGGTTGGGATCCGCCATGAAGACCCCGAACACGCCGTTGTTGATGCTGTCGGGGTGCTCGTCGAGAAAGACGAACGCCTTGTCGGGTGACGGCGTCACGATGTCCGCCATGTTCAGGTACACCTGATAGGGCGGCGACGGCAGCGGGAGATAGCCCAGCGGGTCGCCCATCGCGTTGCTCATGGAGTAGCTGCGCACCCGGGGATAGGTCTGGCCGTTGATGGTGACCACGCTGCGATCCGAGGGGCATTTGAAGACGCGGGCGTTTTCCAGATACGAACCGAGCTTGGCGAATTGCGGATCGACCAGAAACGCGGTGTTGGTGTTGGCCGCACTGCCGCTGTAATCCATCCAACCCT
>JAYUBJ010000224.1:0-2000 GCA_043740915.1 Verrucomicrobiota bacterium | reverse complement strand
GGTCACCGACCGCCGCTACAGCGAAAGACTTTTCCAACCGTTGCCCGAGTAGATCCGCGCCCACCAGCAGGCGCCGGTACGTCAGTTCCTGCAGCGTCGCGTCCTCGAGCACGATTTGATGGGGACGTTTCTGGGCCATCTCCACGACGGCGGCCAGGACATGGCGCGGACCAAACTCCATTTCCACGGCGAATTGTTGATTGATGATCTGATCGCGCAGCCAGTTGGTCATTTGTTTGCGGGCCTGCCCGGCACTGAGGTGCGCCAGGGTCGGCGGCGTGAGCACCGAGCCGAAATGCGCCGTCACGGGCGTGAACAACCTTCGCCAGCCCGGATTCGGCGAGCACGGCAGGCGCTGCGCGCCGCGCAGGTAACAGGTGATGACCTTGGCGTGCGTCTTGAACAGCAGGAAGCCGGTGCCGTCGAATATCTTCATGAGCGAGCCGGTGCGGGAGAGGCGGCCTTCGGCGAACAACACCAGCCGCCCGCCGCCTTTCAAGTATTCCGCCATGTGCTTGATGGCGTACGGCGATCCGGTGTCCACCGGAAAGGTGCGGGCGTTGAGCATGATTTTGCGGTGCAGCCAACTCACCTGCGCCGCCGTGCTCGAAACGACGAATTTCCAATCCTTGTCCATCAGCACCACGAGGAACAGCCAGTCGATCCACGAAACGTGGTTCGGGATGAGCAGCACCGGGCCGGGCGTGTTCAGCACCGACTCGTCGTAGGCGCGGTAGCGAAACAAGATTCGCAACAGGAAATGAAACCAGGCTCTCATATATTTGTTTTTGGCGACGGAGATTGGGCCGTTGATCGGGAACGAAACCTGTCGCGGACGGCGCGCGCGGAAAACCAGGCCGCCAAGACGGCCGTGATCGCCAGCGCCGGGCGCGCCAGCACGCGATCAAATGGCAGCGTGCCCGGCCGCGCCAGCCGCAGCGTCCCAGCAACGGTCTCACCTTCGCCGGGAAACGGCGCGGACGCAATGACGCGCCCGTTGCGCTCCACAAGCTGCGAGATCCCGGAGCTGCAGAGGCGGAAAATCGGCACGCCATATTCCGCCGCGCGCACCGGGGCGACGCGCGCGTGCAGCCGGTGTTGGTTTTCACCCCAGTCCGCCACGTCCATCGTCGGCACAATCAGCGCCTGCGCGCCGAGGCGGATGAGTTCGTCCGTCACGCGGCGATAGTTCAAGTCGTAACAAATGCAGATCCCGAGCCTGCCCCACGGCGAGTCCCAGAGTTTTTGCTCTGACGCGGGCAGGCCGTCCTTGAAGAACTGAATCGGCATGCACTTGACCTGTTGGAAAACAATGCCGCCTTCCGGGCCAACGACAAAGGCCGTGTTGAAATAATTAGAGTTGGCGGTGGGTTCCTTCCCACCCGCCACCAGATGGCGCTGGTTTTTCCGGCACCAGGCCTTGATGAATTCCGGGATCGGGCCATCGAAGGTGTATTCACTCATCAGGAGCAATTCTGCTTCGGGATGCTTCTGGCGCAGGGAATCGAGCGCGACCAGCACCTCACGTTCGTTGGGAAATTCCAGTTGCACACCCGCCACGCGGAGTTCCTTGAAGGGAGCGGGGGGCGTGGCGGAAGACCCAACGGGAAGATTGACGCCCACCCCCAGCGCAACGAGCAGGGCTCCCCCGACGGGCAGCACCGCCGGGCGCGGGAGCAACGCCAGCAGGCCCACCACCGCCATGAGCGCGAAACCGATCCCATAGACGCCGATTTGCGCCAGAAGTGAAAGTTGAGGGGAATCGAAAAAGGCGTAGCCGGCGTTCAGCCAGGAGAAGCGCAGAAAATAGACTTCGCTCCGAAAATATTCCAAGCCGAGCCAGAGAAAAGGCGCGAGGCAGGTGGTGCGGGCGACACCAAACCGGACCAGACAGTGCCGCAGCAACACCAGGAACAAGCCCATCCAAAATGCCAGCACCAGCCAGAGGGTCACTGCGCCCGGGCCGAAGAGTGTCCAGAAAAACGCCAGCCGTGGCCCGT
>JAYUBJ010000223.1:0-6775 GCA_043740915.1 Verrucomicrobiota bacterium | reverse complement strand
CTTATACCAATGAGACGCTCGTCGGCAAGGCGCTGAAGGGCCATCGGGAGAAAGTCGTGCTCGCGACGAAATTTGGCTTCGTGCGCGACGCCCATGATCCGGCCAAACGCGGAGTCTGCGGCACGCCCGAGTATGTCCGCAGCGCGTGCGACGCCAGCCTGCGACGCCTCGGTGTGGCGACCATCGACCTTTACTACCAGCACCGCGTCGATCCGCAGACGCCGATTGAAGACACCGTCGGCGCGATGGCCGAGTTGGTGAGGGCGGGAAAGGTCCGCCACCTCGGCTTGTCCGAAGCCGGGCCGCGGACCATCCGCCGCGCGCACGCGGTGCATCCGATTGCCGCACTGCAAACCGAATACTCGCTTTGGTCACGCGACCCGGAGGACGAGATATTCGCCGTGTGCCGCGAGCTGGGAATCGGCTTTGTGCCTTACTCTCCGCTCGGGCGCGGTTTTCTCACTGGGCAGATCAAAAACTTCGAGGACTTCGCGCCCGACGACTACCGCCGCCACTCGCCGCGGTTCCAAGGCGAGAATTTCCAGCGCAACCTCGAGCTCGTTGCGCGCCTCGGCGCGATGGCGGCGGAAAAGCAATGCACCCCCTCGCAGCTCGCGCTCGCGTGGGCACTTGCACAGGGCGGAGACATTGTGCCGATCTTTGGCACCAAGCGTCGCAAATATCTCGACGAAAACTTGCACGCTCTCGAAATTGAACTCAGCGCGGCTGAGTTGAAGCGCCTCGACGAAATCGCACCCCGCAGCGCGGCCGCTGGAGAACGTTATCCAGAGGCCATGATGCAGCTCGTCAGCAAATGAAACACCTCGAAGACCTTTCCTAACCAACAAACCACCATCCAGCTCGATCTCAACGCGCGGGTGCCGGGGATTGACGCCGCGAAGTTTGAAGAGATCGCCAATGACGCAAAAGCCCGGTGCCCAGTCTCACGTATGCTCAAGGCCGAGATCACCCGCGCACTCCATCTCCGATAAAATTATGCATCCGACTAAAAACAGTCTCTCCGCCAAAACCCGCACGCAAGTCGCTGCGATTCTCAACCAGTCCCTGGCCGACCTGAGCGACCTTTACTCGCAGACCAAACAAGCCCACTGGAACGTGAAGGGCCGCCTCTTTTACTCGCTGCACAAGCTTTTCGACGATCTCGCCGGCACGGTCGAGGAACATCTGGATGACATTGCCGAGCGGGTCACGGCCATTGGCGGCGTAGCACAAGGCACAATCCGGCAAGCTGCCGCCAGCTCGCGTCTGCCGGAATTTCCGGGCGAACAAAAAGAGGAACTTGCCTTCGTCCACGCGCTACGCGACCGCTATGCCCTCGCCGCCAATGAAACGCGCAAGGCCATCGACGAGACCGCTCGACTCGGCGACGCGGACGCCGCCGACCTCCTCACGGGAATTTCCCGCGACCTCGACAAAGCGCTCTGGATGTTGGAAGCGCACAACACTTGAACTGGATCGCCGTGAGACGCCGCCATCATGATCCGCAAGGACTGCGGGAGGCTGCTGGAGCGGGGGATGACCTTTGAGTGCGCCAGGTAGTGGACAACGCCGAAGCTGGGATATCCATTCCAGCCACGTTAACCAACCATCGTTCCCCAACAAAACTGTTTGTCGCCGGTGCCGGGAGGTGTAACGTCATCGCAAATGAGCAGGTTCAATCGTCGGGATTTTTTGGTTGCGGCCGGCGCCAGCGTTGCCGTGGGCGGCCTGTTTCCGGGCGCCTGGGCGGCGGACAACGCGGATTACTACCGCGGACTCAAGGTCGGGCTGGCGTCCTATAGCGTGAACAAGCTGTCGTTCGACGAAATGGCCGCACTGGTGAAAGACCTCGGCCTGCGCTACGTGTCGCTGAAGGAGGTTCATCTCTCCCGCAAACTATCGAAGGTGGAAATCCAAAAGGAAATTCAGAAGTTGAGGGATGTGGGCGTAACGGTGGTCAGTGGCGGCGTCATCTATCTGAAGGGCGACGAAGCCACCATGCGCTCAGATTTCGAATATGCGCGCAATGCCGGTATGCAAACGATGGTCGTGTCGTTCCCGCGGACGGACCTGGCGCAGGTCGAAAAGCTGGCCAAGGAATTCGACATCAAGGTGGCGATTCATAACCACGGACCGGGCGACCAGGAATGGCCGTCGGTGCTCGAAGGAATGCAGCGCATCAAAAACCTCGACGCGCGGATGGGCTTTTGCGTGGACTTTGGTCATGCATTTCGTCAGGGCGAAAACGAGATCGAGGTCATCAAGGCGGTCGGTGAGCGGCTCTTTGAGTGTCATTTCAAGGACTACAAGAAGACCGCCGACGGCAAGTTCGAGACCCGGATTCTAGGCGAGGGCGACATGAATCTCAAAGGCATCCTCAAGGAACTGCTCGCGCGGAAATATCAGGGCCATATCGGAGTTGAATACGAAAAGACGGGGCCGAACGCACCGGCGGAGCTCAAGGCATGTTTTTCCGCGCTGCGGAAGATGCTCGCCGAGATCTAGCCGCCTCAAGGGCGGTTTTCACGAGGAGACTGGCAATGCTCCGGCCTCGAAGCGAAGCAGGAACTTAAGTGTGGCAAGAACCCTGGCCGAGATCCAAATTGAGGATTGCCACACAACTCCGACACCACGTTGAGTTTCCACCTGTTGAGACCCGGTTACATTGCATTCGCACAAATTCCGGAATTCAGTTCGAACCCTCGGGCTGTAAAAAATTACAGTTCCCAGCCTTGGCGGTATTCAGTATGGACGAAGGCATCCAGTTCCGGGGCGTTCTTGACCTTAAGGTTCGCGCTGTCCCACTCGAGCCGTTTCCCGGGCGCGCGGAGGGCGAGAACTCCCAAAAGCACGATGTCGGTCATGGGGCCGGAATAGTCAAAATTCGCAACGGGGCGCGGGCCACCCTTGCAAGCCAGCATCCATTCCTCGTAATGACCGGGTGAACGGATCATCGTTTTGGGAACCTCCTTCGCCTCTTCCATCAGGTTTGCGGACAAGATCTCCGGCACGCCGCCATGCGAGGAATGATGCATCTTCCCCTTGGAGCCGATATACAGAACTCCGTTGCCATGCAATCGCCTGCCTCCAGTCATTTCGACGGGAGTCGGCGGCATGAGTCCACCATCGTACCAAATCATCCGGACGGGCGGGCGGTTGCCCCGGGCCGGGAACTCGTAGGTGATCATGGAGGCAATCGGGTAGGTCTCAACACTCGGGGTGCCGTCGGCCAGGAATGATCCGTCGATCGTCGTGCTGGCCTCCACGGAGGTCGGCGCGCCTAATCCCAACGCCCAGACCGGATGGTCGATGATGTGGCATCCCATATCTCCCAGGGCACCGGTGCCAAAATCTCTCCAGCCGCGCCATCCCACGGGCGCATACACCGGATTATAAGGCCGCTCTGGAATCGGGCCCAGCCAGAGATTCCAATCGAGCGTCGCCGGCACGGGCGGCTGGTCGGTCGGTCGGGGGATTCCCTGTTTCCAGAGCCGGCCGGCGCGGTCAGACCAGACATGGACTTCGCGCACTTCGCCGATGATCCCGGCGTGAATCCACTCATTGGTCAATCGCGAACCTTCGCTGGCATGGCCCTGATTTCCCATGGAAGTGGCCACACCCGCTTCGTGGGCGGCCTTCGTCACGGTGCGGCATTCGTGCAGCGTATGGGTCAGGGGTTTCTGACAATAGACATGCTTGCCTGCGCGGATCGCCGCCAGCGTCGCGATGGCGTGGATGTGGTCGGGCGTGCCGACCGAGACGGCGTCGATATTCTTCGCTTCCTTTTCGAGCATCACGCGAAAATCCTTGTAACGTCTCGCCTTCGGAAAGGCGTTGAATGAGCCGGCGGCGCGGGTTTCATCAACGTCGCAGAGGGCGACGATGTTGGCTCCATTTTTGGCGTGCTGGCCGATATCCCCGCCGCCCATGCCGCCGACGCCGATCCCAGCGAGGTTCACTTTTTCGCTGGGCGGAACGAATCTGGGGCCGCCCAAGACGTGACGCGGCAGGAGGGTGAAGCCAAAAGCGGCCGTGCCGGTCGAGGCCAGAAACGCTCTTCTCGAATTTTTCGCCATTCGGATGTGGGCACCTCCGGAATCCTTGTTTCGGGGTTGGTTCGAGAGTGGCTGTTTGGTTTTGGCGGTGGATGCATTCATGGTAATGTCAAACCGAGTATCCGCCTCCAAAGCCGCAGTGCAAGTGGGTTTTTTAGGGACACCTATTCCCATTCACCAGGCACCCATTAGATACCGACGCAGCCCCCATGAAACGGGAACGAATTCCGGCGCAATCCCTCGAACCCCCTTCCGCTCGTTTTTGAATGTAAAAGAAAGGCGGAGGTGGCCTTGGGATCTCGTTACCCTTCCATACTTCCGGACGTACAAACCCAGGCAACCATCCCAATCAAACACGAATCCAGACCTGGGGGCGATGGCGGGCGAATACATGCTGGCGGACCAGGGTAGTCAAAAATGCGCCGCGAGGAAGGGGGTAGGTCTCCCCCGACACGGACTTTCGCAAACAGAAACCAATGTTTATACGGCTTCGCTGCCGATCGGATGCAGAAAAAGGTGTTTTTTGTCCCCAGAAGCGAAAGTCAGGCTAGCTTGAGGCTTGCCAACCATTCGCCGGGGTTGAAGCACCAGCGATACCCCCGGTGAAGTCGAATCGAGCCGCACCCCGGCGGGAGTGACAAGACCATTTGCCAGCAAACCGACGCTGCGACCTCACACGGGTTCGGGTCCATTCCTGACCGGTTCCGGGGGTGTTGCTGGCCGACTCGCTCAACCCCCGGCGAATGGCTGGCAACCTTTCAGGTTGGCCCAGTTCCCGGTGCCTGCAAGAAACCGAGAGGCACCTGCAAGTCGAGGTGGCCACAAAAGGATGTTGAAATCACCGGTACACGATCCAGACTCCAAGATAACCCACAGCGGCGTCTCGCTAAAATCGTGCGCAGATGAATCCTGTGGTTATTTATGGCCGCAGTGCATGTTGATTTGAGTGGTTCGGGCCAATTTTCTGGCCGAATGCGGCGTGATATTTTCTCGGCGCCCGCAAAACTCCTGCTGCTCGGCGTCTTGACGTTGGGGGCGCGCGGTGCGGACTTTTTGCTGCCGGATGCCGCCGCATTGAAGCCAAATCTCCAGTTTTGGTGGAAGGCCGATGCCCTCTCGTTGGCCGACAGCGCAGCGGTGCAACTCTGGCCGGATCAGAGTGGACACGGTCGCGATCTCTCGCCCACCAAGGGAGTGCGCGTCAATGGCGTGGGAGCGGCACCCGTGTTTGTCGTACAGGGCACCGTGAACAAACGGCCTGCCATTCGGTTCACACCCGAGAGCGGGTTAGCCTCCTCGCCCGACAACCGGCCCGCCATTGCTGGTGATGCCGCGCTGACCATCTCGCTGGTGATCTGTCTCCAACCGCATGATGTCGGGACGCCGTTCGACGGCGTGTTCGGTCTCGGCAACCCCGCAAACTCGCCCGGCGATCCAGGCCGCCCGCTGGCAGCAGTGGTGCAGATCAACCGCGGCGAGGATCACGCGCTGCATTTTGCCGGCGGCTGGAACCACGACGCCTCCCTCGGCAAGGGTTCGTTCAAACCGCATTACGGCCAACCGCTGCTGCTCACCATCGTCAAGACTCCGGGATCGATGAAAAAGACCACGACGTTTTTTCTCAACGGCGAAAAGGCGGTGCAGAAGGTCGAAGGACGCGACACAAAACCGGACATCCAGTATCGCACCGACATCGGCGCCTACCTGGGCAAGGCCGTGAATTGGGCGGGCAGCATTCGCGGCGATGTGTCCGAGATTGTCGTGTATAACAAGGCGCTCTCGGAGGAGGAGCGCAATGCGGTCGAGAGCCATCTCTCGGACAAATATGCCATCGTGTTGAAATCGCAAGTCGCCGCGTCGCGGGCCAAGTTCAAACCCGAGCAGCGCAACTGGTGGGCCTTTCAACCCGTGAAAAAACCCGTGCTGCCGGCCGTGAAAAACGATTCGTGGGTGCGTTCGGATGTCGATCGTTTCATCCTCGCGAAACAGGAAGCCAGCGGTCTCGCACCCGCGCCGCAAGCCGATCAACGCACCCTCCTTCGCCGAGCGACCTTCGACCTCACCGGGCTGCCGCCCACGCCCGACGAGATCGATGCGTTTGTGAAAGACGCATCCCCGGACGCTTTCAAAAAAGTGGTCGAACGGCTGCTAGCTTCGCCGCACTACGGTGAACGCTGGGGCCGGCATTGGCTCGATGTGGTGCGCTTTGGAGAAACCACGGCGAACGACGCGAACGCGGTGATGCGCTACGCGTGGCGCTATCGCGATTACGTCGTGGACGCCTTCAATCGTGACCTGCCTTACAACCAGTTCATCATCGAGCAGCTCGCGGGGGATTTGCTGCCACTCAGCACGGACATCAGCACGCAAGCCCGGCGGGTGATTGCCACGGGTTTTCTGCTGCTCGGACCGAAGGCGCTCGCGGAAACGGACAAGGAACAGTCGCGGATCGACATCGTGGACGACCAACTCGACACGACGGGCCGGGCGTTTCTCGGTTTGACGATTGGCTGCGCGCGATGTCACGACCACAAGTTTGATCCCATTCCCACGACGGATTATTATGCGCTGGCCGGAATTTTTCGCAGCACGGAGGCGTTCATGGACGAAAGCCGGAATTCATCCATGTGGTGGCAATTCCCGCTGTTCGAGATTCCCGGCGAAAAACCCTTCATCGTGATGGCACCCAAGGAAGCATTGCCGCGTAATCTGCGCGTGCA
>JAYUBJ010000222.1:0-20165 GCA_043740915.1 Verrucomicrobiota bacterium | reverse complement strand
CGCGTTGGCCAGCGCCATCACCCTGTTGTTCCTCTGGTTCGATCTGTCGCCAACCGTCTTTGTCATTCCTCAGTTCTTACTGTGGCCGTTTCCACTGTTCCTGAAGATTCTCGTGGCGGTGCAGGTATGCCGATTCTTCGTCGAAGCGCGGCGTAGCGGCGCGCTGGAATTGCTCCTCTGCACGCCCCTGACGACCAGGGAAATTCTGCGCGGCCAGTGGCTCGCCTTGCGGCGGACCTTTCTCTGGCCGGCCATCATCCTGGCCCTGTTGCTCCCCTTGCCTCGATTACAGTTGTTTGGGTCCATGGGTTTGCAAGGCGGTTTCGGTCCGGAACTTATCGGCGTCGTTTTCTTTTGGGGGATCCAACTATTCCAGCTGGCGTACGATCTGGTGCTGTTCGCGTTTGATCTGGCCGCGCTCGGCTGGCTGGGCATGTGGCTCGGTTTAACCAGCAAAAAGCCCCAATACGCCGCGGGGTTGACCCTGTTTTTTGTCGTTTTTCTCCCTCTAGTCTTTTGTTTCGTGCCCAAGATTGCGGTGGATCTCTTCTGCATCTTCTGGTCCCGCGACAATCTCTACAAGCAATTGCGTGACCGGGTGGCGCGGTTGACATTCCCGCTCCCGGCCCTCCTTCCGCTTCCGCCGGTAATACCCGACCCCAACCTGCCGCCGTTCATCCGGCCTTCGTGAAACCTTTTGTGCGAAACTGTGGATCGCGCTACGCTGCGTCAACCCTGAACCCAAAACCCCCAACGCCTAACTGGCTGGCATGACTTTCCTGCCGATTGTTGAACGCGAATTGCGCGTGGCCGCGCGCCGCAGAGGCATGTATTGGACGCGCGTGCTTGCCGCGCTCGCGGCCGTGGCCATCGGTGCCTGGTTCCTGCTCGTGATGGCCAGGCAGCCGTCGAGTGTCATGGGAGAAAGCCTTTTTGGCGCCCTCTCGACTCTGGCCTTCATCTATGCCCTGCTGGCCGGCGTGCAGGTCACCTCGGATTGCTTGAGCGAGGAGAAGCGCGACGGCACGCTCGGCTTGCTCTTTCTTACGGATCTGAAGGGCTACGACGTGGTGCTCGGCAAATTGGCGGCCACGTCCTTGAACTCGCTCTATGGCATGGTGGCGATCTTTCCAGTGATGGCCATCCCGTTGTTGCTCGGCGGCGTCACGCCCGACGAATTCTGGCGCGTCACCCTGGTCTGCCTGAACATCCTCTTTCTTTCCCTCGCCACGGGCATGTTCGCCTCGGCCATCAGCCGGCATGAACGCAAGGCCATGGGCGCGACGTTTCTTTTCCTACTGCTCCTCGCGCTCGGCCCGCCCGCCCTGGTGATTTACTTCAAATCCCTTCACGTGGTCCCCACCACCGATCTGGCATTTATGCTCGCTTGCCCGCCGTACTCATTCACGCTGGCATTCGATCGAAGTTTCGTCGCCGCCCCGGGTGCATTCTGGCAGTCCGTCGCCTTCCTCCACTTTTTCGGCTGGTGCTTTATCCTCCTCGCGAGCCGCATCGTCACCCGCACCTGGCAGGACAAGCCGGCCACCGCGCGCGGGGCCCGCTGGCGCGAGCGCTGGCAGCTCTGGAGCTTCGGCGACGCGCAGGAGCGCCGCGCCTTCCGCACCCGCTTGCTCGAGGGCAATCCCATCCTCTGGCTGGCCGGCCGCAACCGGCTCAAGTATTCCTACGTGTGGGGGTTTCTCGGCGTCTGTGGTTGCCTCTGGTTGTGGGGCTGGTTCAAGAACCGGCACGAATGGTTGGACGAAACCAACTTCGTCTTCACCGCCTTCGTGCTGCACACGGTGTTCAAACTCTGGCTCGCCTCCGAAGCCTGTCACCGCTTCAACGAAGACCGCAACCTCGGCGCGCTCGAACTGCTCCTGTCCACGCCGTTGACGATCAAGGAAATCCTCGGCGGACAATTGCTCGCCTTGCAACGCCAGTTCTCCGGGCCGGTTCTGGTCGTGCTGGCCGTGGATATTTGCCTGCTCCTCGCCTGCCTCCAAAAATCTCCCGCCCAGGAGAAACAAACTTGGGCGTTGCTGTTCGTGGCCGGCATGACGGTGTTCGTGTTCGACCTCGTGATGTTGAGCTGGGTCGGCATGTGGCGCGGACTGACCAGCAAACGCTCCAATCGCGCCTTCAGCGGCACCATCGTTCGCGTGCTCGTCCTCCCCTGGCTGTTCTTCGGTCTCATCATGATGGGGGTTGCCCTGGTGGACTCGATGAATAATATCCGGCTGTTCCGTTTCGTGAAATCGGAGGACGCGACGTTGCTCGTGCTCGGCCTCTGGTTTGCGCTGTCCTTCTCCACGGCGCTCTTTTTTGGTTCCCTTTCCTGCTGGAAGCTGCACCACCATTTTCGCACGCGGGCCATGGAGCGCTACGCGCCCGAGGGCCGGGGCCGTAGCTTGGAAACTTGAATTGAGTGCGCAGATCATGTCACCTTGTCCGCGATGACCCTCCTCCCGATCGTCGAGCGCGAATTGCGCGTCCGGGCGCGCCAGCCGGCAACCTACCGGCTGCGGATCGTCACGGTGCTGGTGGCCTTGACGGTGTCGGGCGGCCTCGTCTGGCGGAGTGGGCAATTCCTGGTTGCCCCGGCGGTGGGCTCGACAATTTTTCAAGCCCTGCAAGCCCTCGCGTTCCTGTACTGTCTCTTCGAGGGCGCGCGCAGTGCGTCGGATTCTCTGAGCGAAGAAAAGCGCGAGGGCACGTTGGGCCTGTTGTTCCTGACTGATTTGAAAGGCTACGATGTGGTGCTCGGCAAATTCGTCGGCACCTCGTTGAATTCGTTCTACGGCCTGCTGGCCTTTCTCCCCGTCATGGCCGTGCCAGTGCTGATGGGCGGCGTGACGGGCGGCGAAGTCTGGCGTGGCGCGCTCGCGTTGACGAACCTGTTGTTTTTTTCACAGGCGGCTGGTATCTGGGTTTCGGCGCGCAGCCGCGATGGACGCAAGGCGCTGATCGCCACCCTGGGCCTGGTCGGATCCATCGTGGTCCTGCCTCTCGCGCTTCCGATCCTGGCGTCGGTCAGTCCGGGCAACTCCTTTCGGCTGGCCGCGGACGCGGATTATGGCCTGAATCCATCGGGGTTTTGGCTGTCCTTGTTCGTGCCTCAATTGCTGGCTTGGTGGCTCCTCGCCGCCGCCGGCCGGATCGTGGCGAATGCGTGGCAGGATGAACCGCCCGCGCGCGTGACGCGGCGCTGGCGCGAACGCTGGCGGCAATGGAGCCTCGGCGATCCGGTCACCCGGCGCGCCTGGCGCACCGCGTTGCTCGTCGAAAATCCCGTGGCCTGGCTGATGGCGCGCCATCACGGACGACATTTTCTCCTGTGGATTCTGCTGGCCACACTGACGGCATCCGGCCTGCTGTTCTGGCAGCTCGGCTGGCTGCGGCAGGGGGTGGGCTGGCAAATCATCCTCCTCGGATTCTTCGTCAATCAAGTGTTGAAGGTCTGGGTCGCGACGCATGCCTGCCATGGGTTTATCGAGGCCCGCCGCAATGGGGCCATCGAATTGCTGCTGACCTCGCCGTTGACCGACGGAGACATCATCAACGGCCAGTTCCTTGCCTTGAAGCGGTTGATCCTGCGGCCCGTCGCCCTCATCATGGGATTCCAAACCGTCTTCGTGCTCGGCCTGCTCCATTTCACCACGGCGTCCCATCGCGCCAACACGCTCGCCGTCGCCGGACTGTTTCTGGCGATCCACGCCATGTTTCTGCTCGTCGATTTGCTGGCGCTGATCCGGGTCGGAATGTGGCTGGGAATGACGGAGTCAAAATGGAATGTGGCGGTCAGCAAAACCCTGCTGCACGTGATGCTGCTGCCTTGGTTCGCCCTCGTCGTCCCGCTGTTCGGAGTTTTTTTCTGGCTGGGCCTGCCCTTGTACAAGCAGTTCTGGGCCGAACGGAAATTGCGCGCCGAGTTCCGCCCGGTGGCCGCGCACATCCCGGGGTTAAAAGCCAAATCATCCGGTTGGCTGGACGCGCCTTCTTACTTCGCAAGCCCACCCGGGCGGGTGTAATTCCGCCGGCGAAAGCGGCCCCGATAAAACCAGCTCTAGCAGGCCGTTAGAAAACTGTTTTCTTGGTAGGAGACGAGGTGACGAGTCTCGGATCTCCTTGGTTTCTGCAGTGTAAGTTAGAGACTCCTTACGTCGTCTCCTACTTTTCTCAACGCGCGGCTAGCGGTGGCGGAAGGTGATCCGGGCTTTGCCCAGATCGTACGGGGACAGGGCGACGTCCACCTTGTCGCCGACACCGATGCGGATGTAATTCTTCCGCATTTTTCCGGAAATATGGGCGAGGACTTCCCGACCATTGGGTAGACCGACGCGGAACAGCGTGCCTGGCAATACCTGTGTCACCGTGCCGGAAAGTTCAATGGCTTCTTCTTTGGGGATGCCCGTCAGCGACGCTGGCGGACGAGGTCCCCTGTGAAATCGGAAATCAGGCGGAATTCGCCGGCCCGGCGGGCGTCGCGGCCGCGTCCCAAATTCATCTTGGACAACCGGTGGCGAGCCGTTAAGGTGCGCTCCGCGTGATGCAAAAGAGTCCTTTGACAGCCATTTTATTGACGGTTTTGCTGGTGAACGTGGTGGCGACCGCCGTGCTGTCGTTCAGCTACGTCTGGCAGATGCGCGAGGCGCAGCGGCTGCAGGTGCAAATCAATGAAATCAACCAGGCCCGCAATCTCGTCCAGGCCCTCGCGAATGATGCCGTGGAATACAGCAAGCGAAATCCGGGAATCGACCCGCTGCTGCAGTCGGTTAATTTGAAGCCCGCGAAGCCCGTTCCGGCGCCGGCGACCGTCAAACCCGCGGGCAAATAATCCCATGACGACCCCTGAACCATTGGATGCGGCAACGCCCGAACAGCGTTTAGCGGCCTTGGAGGCGGACAACCGCGCGTTGCGGCTGCAGTTCCTGGTGGCGCTGGTGACGCTGATTGTTTTTTGCGCGAGCCTGAATGTGTTCCTGTTCCGCCAGACGAGCATCGTGCGCCGACAGACGAGTGAAGCCGCGAAATTCGTGGCCAACTACAAAAGCAACACGGCGCCGCAACTGGGCATTTTTGTCGGAGGCCTCCAGGATTATGCCCGACGGGATCCTGAATTCCACAAAGTGCTGGCCAGATATCTCAGCCCGGCCGAGGCCGTGAACGTCGCACCACCCCCGTCGGCAACGCCACCCTTTGGAAAATAGTCCCTCCGCCGGGTCCAGGCTCAAGGCTTTGGCGGGTCGATTGGTTCGAGCGGGGTTCCGCAATTGGAACAGAACTTCACCTGCGGCGGACTGTTCACCGCGCACACCGGGCAGGCGATCTGCGCATTCTTGTGGCGGCGATGAATGATGAGATTGCGAATGTACGGAATCCAGGTGAAGGCATAGGCGAAGATGAAAACAGAATCCTTTTGATGAAAAACGGCGTAGGCCAGGAGCAGCAGCGAGCCAGCCAGACTCAACCACCAGAAAGCCGCGGGCACCACCACTTGTTTGCGCTTCTCGGTGGCATACCATTGCACCATGAAGCGGGAAAAAAAGACGAGGTTGCCCAGCCAGCCGATGACCTTCCACCAATGCCACTCAATGCCCAGAAACTTGTCATGCGGCCAGAAGATGTTCGCGATGAAATCCATGGTCCAGGCTATTTCTCGGCCAGCAGCTTCTCCACTTTCTTGACGAGATCTTCCCGGGCGTTTACTTCACGCAGATTTCCATGCTTGTCGATGAGCCACATGGTGGGGATGCTGTTGATGCCAAACTCCGCGGCATACTGGTTCTGCCAGCCTTTGCCGTCGAAGTATTGCGGCCACGCCATTTTCTCCTTTACGACAAATTTCGTGAGCACCGCTTGATCCCCGTCAAAACTGACCCCGAGGATTTCAAAGCCTTTCGGGCTGAGCTTTTCGTAGGCCGCCTTGACGTTTGGCAGGTCGGCGACGCACGGCCCGCACCAGGTGGCCCAAAAATCCACCAGCACCACCTTGCCGCGCAACTTGCCCAGGTCAATCTCCCGCCCGTCCACGGCGGTGAATTTGATCGCCACGGGTTTCCCCACGAGGTTTAGTTTTTTCAGCAGCTTCGCGGCCGCTTCTTTCACCGGGGGCGGCGCCACCGGACTTTCCGCGACTTCCTGGGCCATCGCGCGAGCGTTGCCGCCGCCAAAGGTGGCCGAAGCATCGGCGAGTTCCAGCAACATCTGGTAAACCTCCGGGCGCTTGGGAAATTCCTGCTGCAGGCTGCGCACCCCTTTTTCATATTCCGCCACCACCGCGGTGGTGCCCTCGGCCTCGCGGCTGTTCGCCTTGGTCTGGACGGATTTCAGGCGCAATTTGAACCGCTCTTCGTCGTTCAGGTTCGGGTCTTTCAACCGTTCCGCCTCGAGCGCCTGCAATTGCGCCAACCGGTTGGTGTTGCCGAATTGCGCGGCGGAGGTCAACAAATCGAACTGCTGGTCCCGCGCCTTGGCGGCTTTGGGGTGCTTCGGAAACCGCATGTAAAAATCCCTGGCCAGGTCCGCAGATTTGATGGCGTGCTCCGCCACCTGGACGCGGAATTTCGCAATTTCCACCGGCGTCGGCCGCTTCGTGCGCCAAATCTCAGGCGGCGTCGGCCGCTGGCTTGCTTTTTCAAACGCTTCCCATGCCTTCTCCGCGTCGGTGGCATCGGTCTGGCCGGAAACCGGAGTGACCGCCAGCAGGAGCGCCAAGCACGCAAGGTAAATCAGCGCCGCACCAGACCGGGAAATAGTTTGCAGGGTATTCATCGGTCAAAATTATTGAGGCGTTTTCTATTCACTTTCAAGGGCGTTGGCAAGCTTCGCGGATTGCTGGCGTTGTGCTTCCTGTTTTGCCCGCGCGTTTCTACGGGCGGCCTCCAACAGCACGGCGCACGGCTCCAAACAGGGAATCATGCTTTTCTCCATGGCCGCATCCGGCGCGGCTCCAGCCACTCTCCAGAGTCGGCGCTTCAGACAATTCGCCGACCGGCAGGTGTCGCGGATCACTTGCACTGCCTGCTCGTCGGTCAATAAATGCGCGATCCGGTACATGCCGGTCTGCCGCTGCGTGAAGGCACGATAGTCCGTCACCGGTGGCGACGCCGCGTGCGCGGCAAACCAATCTGCCAGCGCGCCGGGATACAAATGGTTCAGCGCCTTTTCCAACGCCACATCAGTCGGTGCAGCGAAGCGCCAACCCGTCCGCAGGTTGGGCGTGGATTTAAGCGGGCGAAATATTCCCTCCGCGCTGAACTGGGCCAGTGTCCGCAATTCATCCAGCGCGAGCGCGCGCAACGAAGCGGAATCAGCAGAGCGATCCGCGACGTGCCGGAGTTCGAACCCAGGTCGACCTCGGCGAATCCATGCTTGGGCGAATTCCTGTTCCTGTCCCAGTTGAGCGAGGAAAGATATCAAGACCGGATTTTCAAATGCGCACACGGGGACAAAAACTAGAACCCAGCCCATAAATAGGCAAGGCGCGCCTAGTGCATCCACGGCCTGTATTTGTATCCTGATGGATCCCTGCGTCGGAGTGGGCGCCAATGCACACGTGCAGAGCTTTGTTGCATATGCAACAAAGCTTTGCACGTGTGCAAATGCGTGCGGCAGGCGGACAGGCGAGGGCTGCACGACCGAATAAAATTCGTTTCCCTGCTTCACCCACCATCAGTCACACCCGGCGCGTTGGTTTTCCGGCGCGTTTGCGGATGTAAAACTGTTCCTCCAGCCAAAAAAGAGTTGTCGGCCAATCCCGTCGGGGGCATTACCTAGCCATGAACTATTTGATAGCCGGAATCATCGGGCTGGTCAGCGGTGTCACCAGCGGTCTGTTTGGCGTGGGGGGCGGCGTGGTGATGGTGCCCGCGATGATGGTGCTGATGAAGCTGGATCTCAAATCGGCCATCGCCACCTCGCTCGTGGTGATTATTCCCACCGCCATAACTGGCTCGATTCAAAACCACATGTTGGACAAAATCAACTGGCCGGCGGCGTTCTCGCTGGTGCCCATGGCCATGGTCGGCGGTTGGAGCGGCACCTGGTTCAAGGAGCAGATCCCCGCCGGAAATCTTCAGCAAATATTTGGCGGTTTCCTCGTGCTGGTGGGTTTGAAGCTGATGTTTTTCAAGTAAACATTCATCCCCCGGCCACGATCTTGACAATTTCCAACCGGTCACCCGCCTGGAGTTGGCGATTCCCAAACTCCGAGGGCGCGACCGCCTCGCCGTTGTGTTCCACTACCACGCAGCGCGGCAAAAGATTTTGCGCCACGAGGAATTCCTCGATGGAGCAGGGGAGCACGGCTGGGGTTTGATTGTCGTTGGCGATGACCCAATTGTTTTTCAAAGTTGGATCGGATGGACTGAATTGTTGGTTCCAAGACTACTAAGGCGGATAAAGGGAGAGAGATTTAACGCCCTGAATTCAGCTGGAGAAATCAAGCCTGCGTCTCCATTTGAATACCCAACCGCATGGGCCGGATTGGTGCGATATAGATTCCAAATTGCTGGTTGGGGTACGTTGCTGAATGGCTTCTCGCAGACGATTACGATCAATCTAGGCGACGTAGTGCTCATGAAGTTTGTTCTTACCAGAAAATCAGCCCGGCGGGTCCAATGGCTCTTCGCCAGCTTTGCAGCTTCTAAATTTTCCTCTTCTCCAAACTTGGACAGGTCGAAGTTCCCGGCTTTCGCAGCCAGTTGAGTCATTATTACAAAATGCCTGCACGCATAAAGCGTGTAGGAATTACCACCACAGTTCGTAGGCGAGCTGATTGCAGGGAGGATCACCCCCAGGAGCAGTCCGGCGACAAGAAACCAACCAATTATGATGGACGTTTTCCTGTGCATGGTTGGTTCTACGCCGTCAGCGCCGCGTCCCAGTCTTTCCACACCGGCTCGTAGCCGAGCTCGCGCACCCGCAACGCCATTTGCTCCGCCGTGCGCGCATCGGCGATTTCAAATTGCCCCGTCGCATTCGTGGCCCGCTGATCCACCGCCGCCCATTCGCTCGCGCCCGAGGCCAGTTCCACGATCCGGCCCCGCTCCGTGCGGTGAATCTTTTCCTTGCCCGCACCGGTGTATCCGCCCGGCTCGGTGTGGCTCCCCGCGCTGATGAGCGTGATACCCAGCGGGATCAAGCCATCGCGCAGACCCGCCGATTCGCGGGTCGAGAGCACTAGCCCCGTGTCCGGGAACATCAGGCGGAAGGCGCAAACGAGCTGCACCAACTCGCGGTCGCTCATCTGCGTCAGTGGCTCGAACTCGCCGGCGCACGGACGCAGCCGTGGTAGTGAAATCGTGAGTTGCGCCTTCCAGCAATTCTTCAACAGGTAATCCGCGTGTGCGGCGACGGCGATGGCCTCGGAACGCCAGTCGGCCAGCCCATAGAGCGCGCCGATGCCCAGCCGCCGAAAGCCGGCAGCGTAAGCGCGCTCCGGTGTTTCCAGGCGCCAGTCGAAATTACGCTTTGGCCCGGTCGTGTGCATTTGCGCGTACACCTCGCGGTCGTAGGTTTCCTGATAAACCACCAAGCCATCGGCGCCCGCCTCGACGAGTGGCCGGTAGTCCTCCGTTTCCATCGGGCCGATTTCCAGGGAGATGCCAGGGATTTCCTCGTGCAACGCCCGGACGCATTCGGCGAGGTAACCGTTCGAAATAAATTTCGGATGTTCACCCGCGACGAGGAGCAGGTTGCGAAAGCCCTGAGCCGCCAAGGCACGGGCTTCGCGCCGGACTTCATCCACCGACAGCGTGACGCGCAGGATCGGATTGTCGCGCGAGAAGCCGCAGTATTGGCAGTTGTTGATGCACTCGTTGGAGAGGTAGAGCGGGGCGAAGAGGCGGATGGTTTTGCCAAAGCGCTGGCGCGTGAGTGCCTGCGAGCGTTGGCACAGGGGTTCGAGCAGTTCAGCGGCGGCGGGCGAAATGAGCCGGGCAAAATCGCCGAGACTGAACTGGGTTTTCGCCAGACTTTCGCGAACGGCGGCCGTGCTCGTCTGCCGGGATTGAGCCAGCAAGGATGATAACGGCAGCGCGTTGAACTCAGCGACAAAACTCATAAGTTCAAGCTACCAAAGGAAACGGGAATGTCGAGCCACCCGCGTGGCGCGAGTAAATCCGCCGCTGGCGAAATACCGCGAATCGTGCCCTTGAACCGGACCGCGCGTGGCAGACCGGGGTTCGAGCGGGACAATTTCAATGCTCGTTTGCTGGCGACGGGCTGCGGTCTGGGACAAACCGCGGTCCAGAAAAGCAATTTCAACGCTGGGATTCGCCTCACACTCAACCAAACTATTTCTGGCGCACGCGGGCGGATAATTCGGCGGCCGGGACGATTGATTCCTCGCGCGTGCGGAGCGATTTGAGTTTGACGACTATTTCGCCGGTGGCGGTTCGCTCGAGCTTGAACGCGAACGCGACGTTCAGTTCCAGGGCGCGCTTGAACTGTTTGTCGCCTTTGGCGGGCAGGAGGGTGTAGTCCAAGGCGCAGCCATCGTCGCGCAGTTGCTGGATCAGCTTGAGGGTTGCCGGCCGCAGGGCCTCATCCTCGATCAAGGCAAAGGCATCGAGATGTGCGTCGAATTTGGGAAGCAGGCCGCGTTCCTTGAGCAGTTCGAGCAGCACCACATCGCCCATGCCGAAACCAAGCGCGGGCAGTTGCACTTTGCCTCCGGAAATGAGCTTGACCAGATTGTCGTAACGGCCGCCGCCCGCGATGGCTCGAAATTCTCCCTTCTTGTCGAATGCTTCAAACACCACGCCCGTGTAATAGGCAAGTCCGCGAATGACGTTGTAATCGACCTTCACATAATCCGCCAATCCGCGCGCAGTCAGATTCTGCAAAACCATTTTCAACTCCGCCGTCGGCTCGGCGGCAGCAATGAACTGGTTCACCTCCGCGAGTGAAAAGCCAAGCGCGGCCAGCCGGGCTTCACTTTGCGCGGGCGCTTCGCGTTCCAGTTTGTCGATCACCTGATAAAAATCGTACGCCTTGGCGGTGTCCGCGCAACGCTTGGAGAAAAACTCCTGCCAGGCATTGCGGCTGCTCAAACGGATTACGAAATCATCCGCCGTCAATTGGAAGGCGCGCAGCGAATCGATCAGCAGCGCGATCAATTCCGCGTCCGCCGCCGGGTCGGTTTCACCGAGGATGTCGGCGTTGAATTGAAAATGCTCGCGCAACCGGCCTTTCTGCTGGCGTTCGTAGCGGAAGAGCTGCGGGAGGGCGAACCACTTGATCGGCTTCTTGTAGTTGCGCTCGTGCGCTGAGACCATGCGCGCGAGGGTCGGCGTCATCTCCGGCCGTAATGCCACGGTGCGCTCGCCCTTGTCGGTAAAGTTGTAGAGCTGGCCGACGATTTCCTCACCGCTTTTGACCGTGAAAAGCTCGAGCGGTTCCAGCGGCGGGCCGTCGTATTCGCGAAAGCCGTAGCGCCGGGCCGTGGCACGCCAGTGGTCGAAAATGTAGTTGCGCGCGTCCGCGCTCCACACATCCTGGTTGGGCAGGGGTTCGGGGTAAAAGTCACGAAAGCCAGGCAAGCGTTCCATGCGGTTCAATAAAAAGGGCGCTCACTGCGGGTCAGGAGCGCCCGGATAAAAAATGGGGCGGGTAACAATAAACCGGCGGCGCTATTTGGGCGTCAGCTTCAACACAGCCTCGCGCATTTCCTTGCCCGGCTTGAATTTCACGACCGCGCGCGGCGGGATGGGCACGTCCTTCTCCGGCGCGTTGGGGTTCCGACCGATGCGGGCCTTGCGGATCTTCACCTCGAAGACCCCAAAGTTCCGCAACTCGACGGTGTTCCCCTGCGCCACGGAACCGGCGATGTAGTCGAGGGTTTTTTGGATGACATCGAGCACTTGCTGTTGCACCAAGCCAGTCTCGCTGCTGATTCGGATTACGAGGTCGCGCTTTGTCATAGGTTTCGAAGGTCAGATTACGGTGATGTGCAATGGTTTCGAGGGCTTATCTAACTCCCGCTTTAGATTTTGGTCAAGCGAGTAATCGGGCGAATCTTCCTGCTTTTCAACCCGGGTTTGGTGGCTTAACTTCTCGCCCTCTCAGCGTATGCCGAGTGTTTTTATCAAAACCTACGGGTGCCAGATGAATGAGCGCGACTCCGAAGCAGTGGCCGCCCAGCTCGTCGCGCGGGGCTATTCGCTCGCACCCTCGGAGGCCTTGGCGGACGTGGTGCTGCTGAACACGTGTAGCGTGCGTGACGCCGCCGAGCAGAAGGCCGTGGGCAAGATGCAGAACCTGGCCGCCGATGTGCGGCGCCACCGCCCGGAAACCGTGCTCGGTTTCCTGGGTTGCATGGCGCAGAGCCGCGGACAGGAACTCATCGACAAACTGCCCGACGTGGATTTGGTGCTCGGCACGCAAAAATTTCATCGCACGGCGGATTACCTCGATGAAATTTTTTCCGGACAGCGCCGCAAGGTCGTGGACGTGGCGGCAGAGCCGGGGAGCGAGGGAACGATCAAGGAACATTTACATCATCCCCAGCACGGTAACGCGGGCGACGGTCATCGACTGCCGCTCCAAGCCACGGCCTTTGTGAGCATCATGCAGGGCTGCAATCAACATTGCACTTTTTGCATCGTGCCATTCACGCGGGGCGAAGAGCGCAGCCGGACGATTCCCGACATCGTCGCCGAATGCCAGATGCTCGTGGAACGCGGCGTGAAGGAAATCACCCTGCTCGGACAGATTGTCACCAGCTACGGCAAGCGCGACCTCCCGGTCAGCGAAGGCAAATCCGCCTTCGTGCAACTGCTCGAGGCGATCCACAACCTCGACGGCTTGGAACGAATCCGTTTCACTTCGCCGCATCCAAAAGGCTACGGCGACGATCTGGTGGCCGCCTATGGTCGATTGCCAAAACTGGTCGAGAGCGCGCATCTGCCGGCGCAAAGCGGGAGCGATCGCATTTTGAAATTGATGCATCGCGGCTACACGCGCGAGCGCTATCTGGGCATCGTCGGAAAGCTCCGGTGCGTCCAGCCGCGCATGGGTATCACCACGGATCTCATCGTGGGTTTTCCCGGTGAAACGGCGGCGGATTTTTCCGACTCGCTTTCACTGGCGCGGGAAGCCGAATTCGACAACGCCTACATCTTCAAATATTCGCCGCGCCGCGACACACCGGCTGCCTCGCTGCCGGACCAGGTGCCAATCGAGGTCATCGAAGAACGCCACGCAACCTTGCTGGGATTGATCAACGAAATCTGCGCGCGCAAATACCAGGCCTATGCGGGTGCGCGGGTGCAAATCCTGGTCGAGGGTGCGAGTCGCAAGAATCCCGCGCGTTTGGAAGGCCGGACGCGCTGCAATAAAATTGTTGTCTTCGAAGGCGTGCCGCGTCACGTCGGCCAGCTCCTGGACGTGAAGGTTGACCACGCCAAAATGTTCACCCTCTACGGCGATCCGGCCATCCTTAATCTCGATTGATCCTTCGCCCTCTCCCCCAATGGAATTATCCACCTTAACCATGTTGCTCGGATTTGGCCTGGCCTTGCCCCAAATTCACGGACTCGTAAACCCCACCCAGTTCGCCGCGGCCGCCCGCAAGTTCCCGCGCTCCGAGCCGTGCGGTTACGTGTTGATGGCGCTGGGCACGATTTGGTTTCTCTGGAATCTCAAGGGCGAATCCATCTCCGACTTTTCCGCCTTAAAGCCGATCATGTACTGCGGTTTCGGTCTGGCTGGCTTGTTGACCTGTATTTACGTGTCTGATTTTCTCGCCGTGCGGGGACTGGCCATCGTCCTCTTGCTGTTCGCCAAGGTCATGCTCGACGCCCAACGCCTGGCGAATTCGGACTGGCGCCTGGTCATCGCGGTTTGGGCCTATGCCTGGATTCTGGCGGGCATCTGGTTCACGATTTCACCCTGGCGACTGCGGGATATTATTTATTGGATGACGGCCAGCGAGCAGCGGGTCCGGGTCGGCTGCGTCATCCGGCTGGCCTTCGCGTTGTTCGTGGTGATGCTGGGACTGACCGTCTTTAAGGCTTGAGTGCCCGGGGGAAAATCCTGGTCGTGCGGGGTGGTGCCATTGGCGATTTCATTTTGACCCTGCCCGTGTTCGCGGCGCTCCGGGCGCAATTTCCCCAAACACATCTCGAAGTCCTTGGCTACGCGCACATCGCGCAACTCGCCCTGGCCGGTGGCCTGGCCGACGCCGTCCGCTCTATCGAAGCGCGCCCGCTGGCTGGATTCTTTGCCCGTGGTGGCGAACTCTCGCCGGAGCTGTCGCAATATTTCGCCGGGTTCAACCTCATCATTTCCTTTCTCTACGACCCGGATGAAATCTTTCAAACCAACGTCGCGCGCTGCACCAAGGCGCAATTCATTGCCGGCCCGCATCGGCCAGATGAACAACAAAACATCCATGCCACGGAAGTTTTCCTCAAGCCGCTCGAGCGGTTGACGATCTTCGGTGCCGATCCCACGCCGCGACTCTCGCTCAACTCCCCGCCTGCAACCCTCAACCAGATTGCGGTGCATCCCGGCAGCGGCAGCGAGCGCAAGAACTGGCCGCAAGCAAACTGGGCGGAATTGCTCCAAAGCCTGCTCGCGACGATGAACGTAAACCTCTTGCTGGTCGGTGGCGAGGCCGAGGGGAACCGGTTGCGCCAACTGGCCGCGCGCCTGCCGGCGGAACGGATTCAACTCGCGCAAAACCTGCCGCTGGCGGAACTGGCCCACGGGCTTCGATCCTGCCGTGCTTTCGTCGGCCATGATTCCGGTGTCTCGCATCTCGCGGCGGCGGTCGGCCTGCCGGGATTGGTGTTGTGGAGCGACACCGTCGAAGCCGTCTGGCGCCCGAGGAACGCGCGGATGGAAATCGTGCGTCACCCGCGCAGTCTGGCTGAACTGTCCGTCGCGCAAGTGGTCGTCCAGGTCCAGAAGGTGCTCACGATTGTTTGATCGATGGGGGCGCATATTACTTCTTCAGGGCGGCCATCCTCCCCACCTCAACTGAGCATTACCCACAACTTGGATGTGGAAATCTGCGAATCCCAAAGGGATTCCGGCAGCAAAGCCCAGGGATGCGAGGCACGAGTTATCCTGGGTATCGGTCGCAAGTATCAGCAATCCCAACGGGGGTTGCGGCGATCAGAACTTTTTGCGCAGCCACAACTCCGTTGGAGTTGAAACCGCTTTACACCCGTCACCCAAGGTAGCGCCCCAAGCGCAACCTTGGGCTGGAGGCCTCAGCCCCGTTGGGGCTGAATTGCCAAAGCGTGCATTAAACTGGGATGCGCCCCGTGAGGTGAGTGATAAGTTGCCCTTCACCCGGCCGCGATTCTGTGCCAAGGTTGCGTCCAGCGCTTGAGCCGCGTCTCGATCAACATCATCATCGCCGCATCCAATGACACCGAACCCGAACGAAACCAGCGCGCCGCCGGTGGACGAAATTCAACGGCTGCGCACCGCCATTACCGAGTTGGAGCACGAATTGGAGACCGTCCGCTTTGACCGGCAGCGGACCATCCAGCAGGCGCTCGTGGGCGCGCATTCGGAGATGTCCCAGCTTAAGGAAACCATCATCGCGCTGCGGCAGGAACTCGAGAAGGTGAAGTTTGACACTCAGAAATCCGTGCAGGAGGCGGTCTCCGCTGCGACTTCGGAAATCAAGCAACTCAAGGAAACCATCACCGCGTTGCGCGTGGAGTGGGCGCAGCATGACCTGGCGCAGGCCGAGAAGCTGCAGGAAGTAAAGCGCGCCAGCCGCGACGAGCACGCGCAGTTGCAACAAACCATCGTGGCCTTGCGCGACGAACTGGAAAAACACCGTGTCAAATAAACCTTTCGACGCCCCACCGCTGCCCGCCGGCCTGCCGCCGGAAGTCGAGGAGCGGATGCGCACGCTCGAGATGCTCTTGAGCGTTTCCACCCGCATCTCAGCCATCGAGACCCTTGACGAGGTGCTCGAGGTGCTCGTCGGCCTCGCCACCAGCGAAACCGGCGCCGAACGCGGCTCACTCTTTCTGAACGACCCGGCCTCGGGCGAGCTTTACTCGCGCATCGCGCTGGGCACCGGCCGACGCGAAATCCGCATTCTCAACACCGTTGGCGTCGCTGGTTACGTTTACACGGCCGGTCGCGGCATGATCATTCCCGACGCCTATGCGGATCCCCACTTTGATCGTTCGGTGGACAAGCAGACTGGATTCGTCACCCGGAACATCCTGTGCGCACCCATCCGGACCGCCCGCGGTGAAATCATCGGCGTCATCCAGACCCTCAACAAGAAGGCCGGCACGTTTACCGCCGTCGACCTGCAATTGCTCGAGGCCATGACTCTGCAGGCGGCCATCACACTCCAGAGCCGGCAATACATCGAGAGCATGAAAGCGTCGCGGGCCCAAGAAATGGAGTTCCTCGACGTCGTCTCCGAGGTCAGTTCCGAGATCGAATTGAAGCCGCTCCTCCAACGCGTCATGGAGGAGGCGAAACGCATGCTCAAGGCCGACCGCGCCACGTTGTTTCTCAACGACGAAAAAACCAACGAGCTGTGGTCCGAGGTCGGCACCGGGCTGGCCACGACCCAAATCCGCTTCCCCAACCACCTCGGCATCGCCGGCGCCGTCTTCAACAGCGGCAAGACCGTCAACATCCCGTACGCGTACGCGGACCTGCGCTTCAACCCCGCCGTGGACAAGCGCACCGGCTATTTCACCCGCTCCATCCTCTGCGTGCCCGTCGTGAACAAGCTCGGCAAATGCATCGGCGTCACGCAGGTCCTCAACAAACACGGCGGCACGTTCACCTCTGAGGACGAAACCCGTCTCAAGGCCTTCAGCGCCAAAATCTCCCTCGGTCTGGAAAATGCGAAGCTCTTCGCGGACATCCAGAACATGAAAAATTACAACGAAAGCATGCTGGAGAGCATGTCCAACGGCGTCATCACGCTCAACGAACACGGCAAGATCGTCACCTGCAACGCCGCCGGATTGCGCATCCTTGAGGTGGATCCGAAGAAAATCCTCGGCACACTGGCCGCCGACTTTTTTACCGGGCCGAATGCGTGGGTGCTTCAAAAGATCGCACATGTCGAGCAGACCCAGGCGTCCGACAGCTCCCTCGATGCCGGTTTGGAGTTCGGCACACGCAAACTCTCGGTCAACTTCACGGTGCTCCCGCTCGTCGGCGGCGACCACCGTCGCCTGGGCACGATGTTGATGCTGGAAGACATCAGCAGCGAAAAGCGCGTCAAGTCCACCATGGCCCGCTATATGGATCCCGCAGTGGCCGATCAACTCCTCGCTGGCGGCACGGACTTGCTCGGCGGCAAGAGCGCGCTCGTCACGGTCCTCTTTTCCGACTTGCGCGGCTTCACTTCGCTCACCGAGGACTTGGGCGCCCAGGGTACGGTCAGCCTCCTGAACGAATATTTCACGATCATGGTGGAATGCATCCAGCGCGAGGGGGGCATGCTCGACAAGTTTATCGGCGACGCGATCATGGCCGCGTTCGGCATCCCGGTGCCGCACCCCGACGACGAGGATCGCGCCTTGCGCGCGGCCATCGCGATGATCACCGAGCTGGCGGTCTTTAATCAGGGCCGCGCCGCTGATGGAAAGAAGCCTCTGAAAATGGGCGTCGGCCTGAACACCGACATGGTCATCACCGGAAACATCGGTTCGCCCAAGCGCATGGATTACACCGTCATTGGCGATGGCGTGAACCTCGCCTCGCGCCTCGAAAGCGCCTGCAAGCAATATCACGCCCAGATTATCATCAGCGAAAACACCTTCAAGAAACTCCGGGGCACCTACCGCATCCGCGACATTGACCGTGTCGTCGTCAAGGGCAAGTCCCAATCTGTCGGCGTTTATGAAGTCCTCGATTTTCACAACGAAGAGACCTTTCCGCATTTGATGCAAGTGGTCGGTCATTTCAACGAAGGCATGGCCCGCTATCGGCAGCGCGAGTGGGACCGCGCCACGAAAGCCTTTGAGGAAGCCGCCCGCCTCAACCCGACTGACCAACTCTCGCACGACTACCTCGAACGCTGTGCGCTGATGAAAACCGACCCGCCGGCCGATGATTGGGATGGCGTGTGGGTGTTGAAATCGAAGTGAGCGGTGAGGTTATGCTCAAAATCCTGTCGATTGTTGGTTACCTCGGAATGATCGGCGGTCTTTTTGGTCTGGTGGTTACGCGGACGCTGTTCTCATCCTCCCCGTTCGTCATTGCCGTGCAGATGGCGGCGCTACTGCTGTTTGCTTGGGCACGGGTTACTTTTGGCCGGCGCAGCTATCATGTGACGGCGGATCCGACCGAAGGCGGCCTGGTGACCTGGGGGCCGTATCGCTACATCCGGCACCCGATCTACACGGCCTTCTGTGTGTTCACTTGGGCGGGGGTAGCTGTGCACTGGTCCTGGTGGCCCGGGGTGTGCGGGGTGGTGATTTTGGGCTGCGCGTTGATCCGCATGTACTGCGAGGAGACGTTGGTCGCGGCGAGTTATCCCGGGTACGCGCAATACGCCGCCAAGACCCGGCGCATGATCCCTTATGTTTTTTAAGAAGGAGTAGCGCGATCCATCTTGGTCGCGTCCCCGAATGCGAGCGAGACGCTCACGCTACTTTGATATGGCCCTCCATTTCTAACCCCCTCTCGCGGGAGCCGTGACTACTTCCGCTTCCGCTTCTTCTCTGCATCCAGGATCTTCTGTGCTTCCATCATGTTTTTCAGCACCTTGCTGGTCGGCTGGAACATCAGGTAGATTACCCGCACTCCCTCCTTGTCTTCCGAAAGCTGGATCGCGAACCTTTTAGGTTCATGCCGCCACAGGTCAAGTGTCTTATTGTCTTTGAAATCGGGCTTCTCGAACTGTTTATAAAGACTGTTTAATGACTTTTTGATCGCGATGAATGAAATTGACTTCGGATAAACAATGGTTGCTCCGATGTATCTGCCGTTCTTAAGTTCAAGAGATATTTCTATCGGCGCGATGGCATTGGTGTCGCCACCCAAAAGAAGCTTCATGTTTTCGTTCTGAAGCGCACCAAGCACATCAGGATTGAAATGCACCAATTCCTGACCGAAACACCCGTGAGAGAATAAAACGACAGCAGTAATCACAAAGATCGTTCTCATAATTTGGATAAGAGCTTTTGTTTTCTGCCTGTTGCTGGGGCATCCCATTTTCTATTTTTGGCGGACGACGCTCAAGCCCTGGAAGCGGGGGTGATGTCCATTGGCCATGCGTCCGACTGTCGCACTGAAGTGTCGGAGCAGCAACCGGAAAATGATCCGGAAAATGATCTGGCTTGGCCTTGGGGAACATCCTGGTTTATTGCAACCGTCCTTGATCGTCCGAAGCCTCTCTCCCTCACCCCATCCTCTCCCGCTGGGCGAGGGGCCTGATTGACTGCTGCTCTACCACGTGACGCTTTCGTTCCGTCCAACGCTGCCGACCATTCTCCCTCTCCATGAACCGGAGCGCCGGTCTCTGACCCGGCGCGTTTGTGGGCGTTGGCGCGTTCATGCCGGGTCGGAGACCGGCGCTCCGCCGTGGGTCACGGGCGTGTTCACTTCACCCTCGCCACAGAATACGTTGACACCGCTGCGGAGTGTGACAGTGTATATTTATACAGTATGCAACCGCTCACGACTAAACAACGGGCCCTGGCCGATTTTATCGAAAGCCACCGCCAGCAGCAGGGCAGCGCGCCCACTTACCAGGAGATCGCCGACCACTTTGGCTGGCGCAGCCTGAATGCGGTCACCGGCCATGTCCGGTTGCTGCGGCAGAAGGGGGTTCTGGCCCTCGAGGCGGGTCGCGCGCGGTCGCTGCGGGTGATCCGTCCGCTCCAGCGCTGGCGCAACCGGATTGCGGATATTCCGGTGTTCGGATCGATCCCGGCCGGCTTTGCCGAAAACCGCGAGCAGGAGGCGGAAGGGTGCGTTTCGGTGGACATCGAAAGCATCGGATTCAAGCCAACCCGGAACACGTTTGCCCTGCGCGTGACCGGTGATTCGATGATCGGGAAACACGTGTGCGACGGCGACATTGTGGTGCTCGAGCACGGGCCGGAACCGCGCCACGGCGACATCGTCGCGGCGTTGATTGATGGTGAGAGCACGTTGAAGACATTCATCCGCAAGAATGGGAAGCCTTATCTGAAAGCGGAAAACCCGAA